>JAJXZM010000461.1 GCA_021780055.1 Acidobacteriota bacterium | reverse complement strand
AGAATGCGATAACTGAACTTGTCGCCGCTCGCCGTGGTTTCGGTGACGTAACCATGCACGCGGGCATGGTTGCCGCGGACTTCCTTGGAGACCGTCGCCTCGTCGTTTTGTGTCTCGGTGCCGGCGATGCTGAAGGGTTTGGTCCAATGGCACTTTCCCTGGCTCATGACAAAGAAATGGTTGGCATGGTCGCTGAGCCGCATCACGTGAACCTGCTCAGGTGCTGAACATTCCGCAGTTCCGGTGATGTGGGTTTGTGCCAGTGCCAGCGTTGCCGACAAGAAAACCATAATGGTAATGATTCCGATTTTAAATTTCATCAAGCCTCCTTGCCTGATTCGATTGCACATTCTGCCAAGTGTGCCACAAAATGGTGATTTGCGCTCGTGCTCGGAGTTGTTTGCTTTAGTTTGAGGGCGCAGTGTTCCCAAGAAATTCTCGCTATATCTTCAAGTCCCCTATCCCTTAAAATAACCGAGGGGCTGAAGAATTGAACCATGGCGCGCGGACCCGGGCGCAAGAGTCGCCGGCAGGACCCCCTCCGGGCGCCGACCGAATTCTGAAAAGGAGGCGTACATGCCACTGCAAGTCGGAGATGCCGCGCCGGACTTCAATCTGAAGACGGCGATTGGTAATGAACAGGGAGATTTTAAACTTTCTAATCATCGGGGGCGTAGAGTAGTTATCGTTTTCTATGCCTTGGACTTCACGCCCGTTTGACAGAACGAACTCTCGGCATTCCAGGAAAATCTTCCGAAGTTTGCCGAGTTGAACGCCCAGGTCGTGGGCGTCTGCACCGATACGGTTTTTTCCCACATTGCTTTTCAGGAATCCATTGGAGGGGTGAAATTCCCCCTGGCCGCGGACCGTTGGCCCTACGCTGCCACAGCGCAGGCTTACGGCATTTTCCCGCCAACCCGCCACGAGGTTCCCTTTGTGAATGACCGGGCGATCTTTATCGTGGACAAGAACGGGAAGATTGCGTGGTCAAAGATTTATGCATTGCGGGATTTGCCTGACGTTGACGAGGTTCTAACGGCGTTGGCGGACATCAGGTGAAAGAATGCGGGGGAATCAGTACAGCCTATCCTTGAAGTAGCAGGCTCGATCATTACACGGCGCAGCGGGGAAACTCCAGGTTCTCCCCGCTGCAGGTGTGATGTCATGTGTCCTTATCCGGTCGGAAGATTAACGCCGCAAAGCCTGCCTGCGGTCCTGACGCAGGTCGCGGGCCTGGTGCCTGAATTGCAGCTTGGAACGCCTTAAATGTCGCCGGTCCGCCCGGGCCTGCGGGCTGTTGGGCCCAAAGCGCGTGGCGTCAGCATGAAGCTTTGCTTGCCGTCGATCGATTCTGCGTCCATCGCGCCGAAGCGCCCTGCGATCCTGCCGCCTGTCCACGCGGTTGCCAACCGGCGCCGGCGCAAGTCGCTCCCGGGCAAAGATTGAGGGCGCAGCGATGAACGATCCTGCTAGAACCACCGGTAAAAGCCACCTGAGTTTGTTTCCCATCTCTTGTTCCTCCTTCGCATTGAGCAACTTCTGCATCTGTCAAGTAAACCCGCAGCGAAGGGAAAAGTTTCGGATGGGAATTCAATGCCGCGATCTAGATTTTTGGGGCCTGGTGTTCAACCTTTTGGCGACTTCGGTTCTGCTTGCGGGCGCGCTGCAAATTGGGGCTTTGGAGACTGGGGTTGTGTTGGGCTTTCTTCACCTGATGTCGGCCGGCTTTGGGGGGCTTCGCGTGTTCGGCCAATTGGGCTTCCGCGCGGATGCTTTTCCCGCTCTGATTCAGCCGCTGATGCTGAGATTTCATTTGCTCGCGATGTATCCCGTTAATCTTCTTGCTGGGTCCTGATTGGTTGGGTCCATGTCCCCATGCAAAAACTGAAGGTGCAGTCACGATGAGCCCAGCCAGGAGCGCGGGCAAAAGCCATTTGAAGGTTCGTTTCACTTATTCCTCCTACTGGTTGCGAAGATTCCTGCCACCATCTACCAATCCGCAATCATGAAAATACCTAATCATGGTGAGAATCGGCAATCGGCTTTCGCTTTCTTGCCAGCGTCAGATGCTTCCCTGGGCGAATGCTTTTGCCTTTTGCACAGCCCGAGGACAACTTCCGTCTGCTGTATGATAGTAGACGGCGCGATCATATGCACGAACAAAAAGCTGGAGGGAACTAAAGATGAAGGTAGTTCTTTGCACTCTGGTTTCCCTGTGCTTGCTTGCGGCCCCAGCCTCGGCGCAGCAGAAACCTGAAGGAAAGCAGAATCCGCTCCTCGATGGCAAGCTGATGTATGTTGGTTCGATGCCGAACAATATCGACGCCTGGATCGTCCATGACCTGAGTGCGTGGGGGAAATACCGGCCGACTCGGGAAATCGAAGGCGTGGACCTTGTGATGAAGGCTTACAAGCCCGAAACAGAAGTCGAGTACAAAATGCGGCGCGGCATCCCTCAACCAAAGGAAGTGCAAAAGGACCGGGCCCGCAAACACGTTATGTTTTCGGTCGTCGTCACCGACTGGGTTACTGGCAACCAGGTTTGGCAGGCCGACATCATGGACCGCAACCCCAAAAGCAATGAGAGTTCGGCGCCAAGTGAAGATGCAGGGATCAGTGCAAGGGGGCTTTCGAGCGAGCAGCTTGCGCAAGCCATTACACGGGAACTTCGCAGATATGTGGACCACCTGGGTGCGCAAGCAAGAACTCCCTAGGGGCTTCTGTTCCGTGGTATGAGAGCCCGGACTTCCGGCATTCATTTACAGGGTTAAGAATCAACCCAACAGAAGAGTTGACTTCATGAGGATTGCAGTTACAGGGTCTGCAGGATTGTTTGGCCATGGGCTCGTCGAGGTCATCAGCAAACGCCACACGGTATTCCCATTGGGGCGGGCCCAGGCGGACATCAGCAAATTCGACCAGGTGCGGACAGCGTTCCAGAACCTGCGCCCGGACGTTGTGGTCCACGCCGCCGCGATCCCAAGCCCCGACACCTGCGAGACTGACCCGGCTCTGGCCTACCTGGTGAACGTGCATGGAACGCGGCATGTTGTTGAAGCGGCAAAAGAGATTGGGGCCGCTGTTGCCTTTATTTCGTCCGATGCTGTTTATGAAGGCGAGAAACCGACTCCCTACAAGGAGACAGATCCAACCATTCCCCCGACAGTTTATGGGAGAACCAAGTTGAGGGGTGAGGTCCTCGTGGCATCCTTGCCCAGGTATTGGATCTTCCGTGTTTGCGTCCTTTTCGGGCCGGGGAAGGCAAACTTTATTGATAAAGGACTGCGAACAATGGCTGCGGGCCAGCCGTATGTTGTCGCTTCAGATCAGTTGGGCCATGCGCTTTACACTCTGGACGGGGCCTCGAAGATTCTTGAAGTCGTAGAGAGCGGTTGCACGGGGCTTTTCCATCTTGTAAACCAGGGGACGTGCACTCGATACGAATTGGCAAAGTACGCAGCGGAGAAAGCTGGGCTCGATCTGGAGAATCTTGTAGGCGTGCCATCAGGCGAGATGGGGCGCCCTGCCAAGCGGTTGAAATACGCTTTATTGGATATGCGTGCGCTGGCAGAAGCGGGTTTCTCCCTGCCCAGACCCTGGCAGGCTGCTCTTGATGAATATCTGCGGACGGTCCTCCCGCTCTGACCGTTTTTTTCCCAAAAAGAGCGGGATCCTAATTTCCGTTTTTCGTGAATTCGACATCGTGGCCCGGAAATATTCTTGTTCCCAGGGAAAGCACTTGGTCGCGATCCATGCGGGACTGTTCGCGGTCGCGAGGAATCATAGTCAGCACCTGAACATCTTCCGACCGGCTCAGGCAGGCGTCACCAGCCACAACTGTGGTCTGGTCTTTTTCGGCGACGATCACAGAGACGTGGCCCGGAACATGTCCGGATGTTACATGGATTTCCAGTCCCTCAGGAAGTGAATTGGATTCAAGCCAGCGGAGTTGCGCGGGGGAACCCAGCCGTTTCTTGTCCCACCAGCGCAAAGTGAACTTTCGCATCTGGTGCAGATGTTCCACGGCATGATCATACTCAAACGTTTGTGGATAGTATTTCAAAATCAGCTTTTCCCAGTGCTGATCGTCAAGAAGGTCCGAATAAAGCGCGCAGCACCAGTCGTGTGATTCCTGGGTTGCATAAATGGTGCTGTCGGGGAAAATCGAATTATTCAAGACATGGTCGATATGGAAATGTGTGGTGACGATGCCTTCGATGTCGGAGGTGCTAAGCCCGCGCTGGCCCAGGGCTTCGACAAGCAAATGCTCTTCATGCGCCATGCCGGTATCGACCACCAGATGGCGGGCGCCATCGGACAATAGAACCGAGGTAGCGCTGCGCCAACTGCCCGGCAACAGAGTTTCAACTTTCCATTTTGAGCTTGCCATGACTGTCCTTAGCCACGTAGATTCTAGCAGGAAGAAGCATGATTGGGTCCATAAAGAAGCGATTTTGCAATAAATGGTTCCGCGGGTGGGACAGGGTAAAGTCGGCCAAAAGATGGTTCAAGATCAATCAGATTGGCCTCCCAACTCCCTCTGTTGGAGACTTGGCAAGCTGAACCGGACCCGGATGGGGCTAGTTTTAAAGAAAAACAGCTAATTTCAGACGCGGATACTGTTGACAAAAAGTGCAGCACTGGGTGAATATAGAAAGGTTCACCCAAATGAAATTAGGGATATAAGAGAATTGGATACGCACTTTCAGAAAAAAGAACGAGGGAAAATTCGCTGGCACGTGGTTGATGCTGATGGGGTTGTGCTGGGCAGGTTGGCGGCACGCACTGCGCGGATCCTGATTGGAAAGGATTCGGCGGACTGGACCCCGCATTCGGACCATCGCGACGGTATCATTGTTGTTAACGCAGAGAAGGTTCGGCTGACCGGGAAAAAGCTTAACCAGAAGGTGTACCGGCATCACACAGGGTATCCCGGCGGGCTGAAGGAAACTTCCGCTCAGCGGATGCTCGAAACCAAGCCGGAGGAGTTGGTGCGCGAAGCTGTTGTGGGAATGTTGCCTAAGTCCCGTCTGGGAAGCCGATTAGCAACGCGATTGAAGGTTTATGCTGGTCCAAGGCACCCGCACCAGGCACAGAACCCTGTGCCGGCCCGCCTGGCGGTTTAGTTGCGATTTCGAAATCAAAAGCATTTCATGAGGAGTTGGTGTGGCTGAGTCAAGTCAATTTTGGGGTACTGGACGAAGGAAGACTTCCGTAGCTCGGGTGAAATTGCAACCCGGCACGGGAAAGATTCAGGTGAATCATCGGTCTTTTGAAGTGTATTTCCCCTCCGAGGTTCTGCGCGCCGAAGTTCAGCAGCCGCTGGTTTTTACGGAAAACGAGGGCAAGTTTGACATTGTGGTGATCGCTCAGGGCGGAGGGATTCATAGTCAGGCGGGAGCCGCAAGGCTGGGCATTTCCCGCGCACTGATCCTGTTTGATCCTGAGTTGCGCCCTCGCTTGCGACAGAGCGATTTCCTTACCCGTGACCCGCGCGCCAAAGAGAGAAAGAAGTACGGCCAGAAGGGAGCCCGCAAGAGGTTCCAGTTCTCGAAGCGGTAAGATTGAGATTGGCAGGTTTCAGGCGTCCATGCCCGCGTGTTGTGGCGGGCAGGTAGACGGCCTTGAATTCTGGAAGTTGGAGGAGATTTGTCGAATATCACGATGAAAGAATTTCTGGAGGCTGGCGTACACTTCGGCCACCAGACCCGCCGGTGGAACCCCAAGATGAAGGAGTATATCTACGGGGAGCGGAACGGCATTTATATTATCGATCTCCAGAAGACCCTCAAGCTTTTCAAAGAGGCAACGAAGTTCCTTGCCGAACTTGCGCGCAGCGGACAGGTCATCCTTTTTGTTGGGACCAAGCGCCAGGCGCAGGAGGCGATTGCCGAAGAAGCCCAGCGTTGCCAGATGTATTACATCAATCATCGTTGGCTTGGCGGGCTGCTGACGAACCATACCACTATCCAGAAGTCGATCCAGCGGATGCGTGAGCTCGAGGAGATGAGCCGTGATGGGAGGTATGACCTTCTCACCAAGAAGGAGGTTCAGCGGCTGGAGCGGGAACGCAAGCACCTGGAGCAGAACCTCGCCGGCATCAAAGAAATGCCTGGATTGCCCGATGCGCTTTTTGTGATTGACTCGAACAAGGAAGAAATCGCGGTTTTGGAAGCGCGCAAACTGGGTATTCCGGTTGTGGGGATTGTTGACACTAACTGTGATCCAGACCTTGTGAACTATGTGATTCCTGGAAACGACGACGCCCTCCGGGCAATCCGTCTGTTTGCCTCGCGCGTTGCGGACGCCATTATCGAAGGCAGGCAGCAAGCACTTGAGAAGCAGATGGAAGAGGAGAAGGTTGCTGCAGAAAAAGCGGCCGATGAGCTTGAGGCCCGCCGGCAGGCAGAGGCCATTAGTGCGGGTGAGTTGATCGTTGGGGAGGCTGAGGTTTCCTTTGACATTGCAGAAGAAGATTACGAGAAGTATCTGAAGCTGGAAGAAAAAGAGGCGGAACAGGACGCGTCACGGGGCCTTACGGGAGACGAAGAGGATGCTGAAGGGCGTGCACGGGCCAAGAAGCGGCAGCGGTTTGCCGGTAAGCCGCGAAGCCGTCACGGCGAAGCGGGTGAACCTGATACGCTCGGCCCTAACCGCGAATAGGGACTAAGGAATGACGCGTTGATGAGGTAGGCAGGCGTTGTTACTCTGCCTACCTTTTTCGTGTCTGGAGGGTGAGAGGACAGAATGGCGGTTTCACTGGATGTAGTCAAAAAGCTGCGGGAGATGAGTGGCGCTCCCATGATGGAGTGCAAGAAGGCTTTGGACGAGGCGAACGGCGATCTTGAGCAGGCTTTTACGGTGCTGCGCAAGCGTGGCCAGGCCACGGCCGCAAAGAAGGCGAGCCGGACGGCCACTGAAGGCCTTGTGGGCTCTTACATTCACGCAGGTGGAAAGATTGGCGTGCTTGTCGAGGTCAATTGCGAGTCCGATTTTGTCGCCAGGAATGCGGAATTTCAGCAGTTGGTCCATGATCTCGCGATGCAGATTTGCGCGACCGATCCCCGTTTTATTCGGCGCGAGGATGTTGGGCCTGAGGTTCTTGATCGCGAGCGTGAGGTCCTTCGGGCGCAGACAGCGGAGAGCGGCAAGCCTGAAGAAGTGGTCAACCGGATCGTCGAGGGGCGGTTGCGGAAGTTTTATGAGGAGAACTGCCTTTACGAGCAACATTTTATCAAGGACAGCACCGGGAACGTTACGATTGGCGAACTGATCAATTCCAGGATTGCGAAGTTTGGCGAGAACATTCTGGTCCGTCGATTTTCCCGATTCAAGGTTGGCGAATCGGTTGGTGCGGTCGAAGCGGACGAGGGATCAAATTGAGGTCTTCTTCACATCGCTGTGCAGAAGGGCGTCCTTAGCTTATGAGCGAGCCTGCCTTTCGACGCATTCTCTTGAAGCTGAGCGGTGAAGCGCTCATGGGAGGGCGCGGCTTCGGAGTTGATCCTACCGTGGCGTCGCGCATCGCTTCCGAAGTCACTGAAATCCAGCAGATGTCAGTTCAAGTTGCCGTTGTCGTTGGAGGCGGAAATTTCATCCGCGGCGTAGCGGCCTCTCAGCATGGCATTGATCGTGTGGTCGCCGATAACATGGGTATGTTGGCGACTATTATTAACGCCCTGGCACTGCAGGACGCACTGGAAAAGGCGGGTTCGCCAACCAGGGTCATGACGGCCCTCGAAATCCGCGAAATCGCGGAGCCCTTTATCCGGCGTCGCGCTATTCGGCACCTTGAGAAAGGACGCACTGTGCTCCTGGCGGCAGGAACCGGGAATCCGTATTTTTCAACGGACACGGCCGCGGCCCTGCGGGCCATGGAAATCAAGGCCGACGTGATTCTTAAAGCTACCAAGGTGGATGGTGTTTACGACGCAGATCCTGCCAAAGTTGCGGACGCCAAGAAGATCAGCAGGATCAACTATCTCGACGTTTTGTCGCGTGGCCTTGCAGTGATGGATACAACAGCAATTTCTCTTTGCATGGATAATCGTTTGCCGATCATTGTTTTTAATCTGACGGTGCCGGGCAACCTGAAGCGGGTGGTGATGGGCGAGAAAGTCGGGTCACTCGTAGCAGCGTAAGCGCGGCGGAAAAGGTTCCTTCCATGATCAACGAGACAGTGGCGAGTACGAAAGCCAGAATGGTGAAGGCACTGGAAGACTTGCGGCAGGAACTCTCGACGCTGCGCACAGGGAGAGCCACGGCGGGAATTTTCGATCACCTTCGGGTGGACTACTATGGCGTTCCGACCCCTCTAAATCAGGTGGCGACGCTAGGAGTCCCCGAGCCGAATCTGGTCACGTTGCAGCCATGGGACTCGAGTTTGCTGGCTGCGCTTGACAAGGCAATACGGACCTCTGACTTGGGGCTGAACCCGGTAAGCGACGGAAAGATCTTGCGCGTGCCGATTCCGCCGCTGACCGAAGAAAGGCGAAGGGAGCTTGTCAAGCACGTGCATAAGGTTCTTGAGAACCACCGCACGGCTGTCCGCAATATCCGGCGCGATGCCAATGAAGAGTTGAAGCACCTCTTGAAGGACAAGAAGATATCTGAGGATGATGAGCGTCATGGCTTGGAAGGCATCCAAAAGTTAACCGACGAGTTTATTAAGAAGATTGACGAGCAGGGAAGTGCCAAAGAATCGGAGATTCTGGGCGGGCATTGAGAACTTAGATTCGTGGAGTCCTTGACACCGATGCACCACTTCGTGGTAAATTTAAAAGGTTTGATCACACTATGATTTTGTTTAAGGCGTGGAAGGTTGCACAAAGGGGTCGCAACGCTGCCACGCGGAGATGGAAGGATGCCCACATTTAATCAATTGGTCCGCCGCGGCCGCAGGATAGAGCGATATAAGACATCGAGCCCGGCGCTTCAGGGTTCCCCCCAGAAACGGGGTGTGTGCGTCCGTGTTTATACCCAGACGCCGAAGAAGCCGAATTCGGCACTGCGAAAAGTTGCTCGCGTTCGCCTGACCAACGGGTTCGAGGTGACTACATATATTCCGGGGGTGGGTCATAACCTCCAGGAGCACTCGATCGTGTTGATCCGTGGCGGCCGCGTCAAGGACCTGCCTGGTGTGCGCTATCACGTTATCCGCGGCACTCTGGATTCCGCTGGAGTGACGGACCGGCGTCAGGGGCGGTCGAAGTACGGTGCGAAGCGTCCCAAGGCCTCCTGAGCTTTTTTGTCAAGGGTTAGGCACGGACGTGCACCGGGTACAGCAAGGAGAATGAAGAGCCGATATGCCGCGTAAAGGTTATGTTGAGCAGCGCGAGATTAAGCCGGACCCTCTTTACATTAATCAGATGGTTCAGAAGTTTGTGAACTGTGTGATGTACGATGGCAAGCGGTCCACTGCTCAGCAGATTGTCTATGAATCGTTTGAGTTGATCCGGCAGAAGACTAGCGACGATCCTCTGAAGGTTTTCAAGAAGGCGCTGGATAATGTGAAGCCTGCGCTTGAGGTTAAGAGTCGCCGCGTGGGCGGTGCCAACTATCAGGTGCCGGTTGAGGTGAATCGAAACCGGCAGACTTCGCTGAGCATCCGCTGGATCATCGGTTATGCAAGAGAGCGCGGAGAGAAGTCAATGGTTGAAAAACTTGCCGGTGAACTTCTTGATGCATCGAATAACCGCGGTGGCGCTGTCAAGAAGCGGGATGATACGCACCGCATGGCGGAGGCCAACAAGGCCTTTGCTCATTACCGCTGGTAACCCCTGATTCAGGGGTCTACATGGACAGGGCGGGATGTGGTTCGGCCCCGAACCGCTATCCGCTTTGTGGGTCGTGTCAAGCGACCCTCAATGCCAACTGGATTTAGAAGGGCGCGATCCTCTTGCCATTTTTGAAGGGGAATCGGGGATTTTTGTCGCGCGATAAGATTATGCCAAGGGTAGTGCCGTTAGATAAAATTCGGAATATTGGCATCATGGCTCACATTGATGCCGGCAAGACCACCACGACGGAGCGGATTCTCTTCTACACGGGGATTACGCACAAGATGGGTGAGGTGCATGAGGGCACCGCCGTCATGGACTGGATGGAGCAGGAGCAGGAGCGCGGGATCACGATTACATCTGCCGCGACGACGTGTTTCTGGGATGATCACCGGATCAATATTATCGATACGCCGGGACACGTGGATTTTACGGTGGAGGTTGAAAGGTCGCTCCGGGTGCTTGACGGAGCGATTGCTATTTTGGGCGCGGTGGAAGGCGTTGAACCGCAGACCGAGGCTGTTTGGCGGCAGGCAGACAAGTATCGCGTCCCGCGAATGGTTTTCGTCAATAAGATGGACCGCGTTGGAGCCGATTATGCGTCCTGTGTTAAGCAATTGCGCTCCAAGGTTCATGCCAACCCAATTCCGGTTCAGTGGCCGATTGGGTCTGAAGATGGTTTCCAGGGAGTGATTGACTTAGTCCGGCAGAAGGCGTACGTCTGGAAAGAAGAGACTTTGGGGGCAAAGTTTGACGTTGAGGAGATTCCGGCGGACCTTGTGGATGTTGCGAGGCAGCGCCGGGAAGAGATGATTGAGGCCCTGGGTGAAGCTGACGATCATATTCTTGAAAAGTACGTCCATGGCGAAGATATTTCTGTTGATGAGCTGCAGGCTGCTATACGACGAGCTACGATCGGGCTGAAGGCCGTCCCTGTTTTGTGCGGGTCCGCGTTCAAGAACAAGGGCGTCCAGACTTTGCTCGAAGCTGTTGTGGCATTCCTTCCCTCTCCAGTCGACATCCCACCCATTGAGGGCGTTAATCCCACAAATGAAGAAGAAAAGGTGACGCGGCCTCCCAAGGATGATGCCCCTTTTTCGGCCTTGGTCTTTAAGATTATGACTGATCCCTTTGTGGGCCAGCTTGCTTTCATGAGGGTGTATTCCGGAACGCTTAAGAGTGGAGATAGTGTCTACAATCCTCGGCGTGACCGGCGTGAGCGCATCGGGCGGCTTCTCAAGATGCACGCCAACAAGCGCGAAGAGATTAGCGAGGTCCTGGCGGGCGACATCGCGGCCGCAGTTGGCCTCAAGAGCGTTTCGACGGGTGATACGGTTTGTGACGAATCAGCTCCGGTGGCCTTTGAAGCGATGGAATTCCCGGCGCCCGTTATTTC
>JAJXZM010000407.1 GCA_021780055.1 Acidobacteriota bacterium | reverse complement strand
TGCTACGGGTTCCGTCGAGAAGTTCAAAGGCTTCCGTGCCGTCTATGAAGAGGGCCAGGACGATAAAACGGCGGACGATGATGATGAAGCGAAATCCCGCCTTCCCGCCGTCGAAAAGGATGAAGCACTGCGCCTGCTCGAGCTTCTGCCCGAACAGCACTTTACTGAACCGCCCCCGCGTTTCAACGAGGCGACGCTGGTGAAGGTGCTTGAAGAAAAGGGCATCGGGCGGCCTTCAACTTACGCCACTATCCTTTCAGTCATTCAGAACCGCGACTATGTTGAAAAACTCCAGGGCAGGTTCCTTCCCACCGAACTCGGCATGGTGGTGAACGATCTGCTGGTCAAGAGTTTCAGCGACATCTTCGATATCGCCTACACGGCACGCATGGAAGAAGAGCTCGATGAAGTTGAAGACGGAAAACTCTCCTGGACCGGGGCGCTGACCGAGTTCTACGGGAAATTCAAGAAGGACCTTCACGCGGCAGAGCGCGAAATGGTGGACCTGAAGGGCGAAGGTATCCCCACTGACGTCAAGTGCGAGAAGTGCGGCAAACCGATGGTGATCCGCATGGGACGCAGCGGCAGGTTTCTTGCCTGCACCGGCTACCCCGAATGCAAGACCACCAGCGACCTGCCGCCGGACCTGGCCGCCAAATACGGAGCACCTTCCGCCGCCCCCGAGGTCCCGGAGCAGACATGCGAAAAGTGCGGAAAGCCGATGGCCTTGAAGCGCGGGCGCTTCGGCTACTTCATGGCTTGCACCGGCTATCCCGAATGCCGCAACACCAAGAAAATTGTGATAAAAGAAGGCGCGGCCACAGCTGTAAGCGACGTTCCGCTGGACGAGAAATGCCCTGAGTGCGGCAACAATCTGGTTAAGAAACACGGCCGCTTCGGCGAATTCATCGCCTGCAGCAACTACCCCACCTGCAAATTCGTCAAGCGGGAAACACTGGGCATTCCGTGTCCGGAGGAAGGTTGCACGGGTGAGATTGTCGTCCGCCGCACCAAGCGACGGAAAGTTTTTTACGGCTGCACTCGCTATCCCGACTGCAAATTTACCGTGTGGGACAAACCTGTGGCCGAGCCTTGCCCCAACTGCGGTTCCCCGATCCTGTTGGAGAAAACGAACAAGAAGACCGGCGAAGTCACCCTCTACTGCCGCAACGAAAGCTGCAAATACGAGCGCACGGTCGAATAGTATTCCCCGCCCGCCTCGGTGGGTGCTTTGGCAGCCTCCTGAGGGACGTTTCGCAATCGTACGATGCCAAAGTTAACGCCCGTCATCCTGAGCGCAGCGAAGGATCTCTATATTTCGCACGGAAACACCTCTGCAAGAATCCCCGTGACTTCTGTTTGCTTTCACTTCACCTCGGGAGTAGAATCCCCCGCATGAAAACGCGTTGGATCGTCCCATTATGTTTACTGGGTCTTCTTACCGGCTGTTCACAGAAGGAAGCGCCCAAGAAGGCGGAGCAGCCGGCCTCATCAACCATCGACTCGATCGTGCGTCTCGATCCGGCGATTGACGCCATCATACCTCAGGGGGCCAAAGTTGAGAAAGTTGCCACGGGTTATGAATGGACGGAAGGTCCCGTCTGGATTCACAGCGGATATCTTCTCTTCGCGGCGATTCACCACAACAGGATCGTCAAGTGGGTTCCGGGCCAGGGAACTTCCATTTTTCTGCACCCCAGCGGCTACCAGGGAGCCAAAAAGTATCCGGGGCCGGAGCCTGGCTCGAACGGCATGACCATCGACAAGGATGGACGCCTGACCGTCGCGGGCCACGCGCGGCGCGACATCTTTCGTCTCGAATCGCTCGAGCCTAGCGCAAAGCTGACCGTGCTCTGCGACCGCTACCACGGCAAGCGCCTGAACAGCCCCAATGATCTGGTCTACAAATCCGATGGTTCGCTTTACTTTACTGATCCGCCCTACGGCTTGCCGACTCAGGGTGATAAGGATCCCCTCAAGGAATTGCCGTTCAACGGCGTTTACCGGCTGCCCAACGCAACCTCGCACAAACCGGGGGCGCCGCCCGACAACAGCCATCTTCAGCTTGTGATCAAAGACCTCACCCGGCCCAACGGCATCGCCTTTTCACCCGACGAAAAGTATCTCTACATCGGCGTCTCCGACCCGCAGAACCCGGTCTGGATGCGATACGGTGTCAAGCCCAACGGCATGGTGGATAACGGAGAGGTTTTCTGCAAGGCCGATTCCAGCGAAGGCCCGGGCGGGCCGGATGGCATCAAGGTGGACGTAAATGGAAATCTTTACGGCGCCGGCCCCGGAGGCGTCTGGATCATTTCACCGGAAGGCAAACATATCGGCACCATCAGGATTCCCGAAAGAGTGGCCAATTGCGCCTGGGGCGGCCCGGACTTCAAGACGCTTTACGTCACCGCCAGCACCAGCGTCTATAGCATTAACCTGAGCATCGAGGGCGTGCGGCCGTAGAGAAAACGCAGGAAGGACATCTCGACTCATGACCATCAAGATTTTGAGGGCGGGCGGACGCCTGCTCACCATAGCTGTTCTGTCCATGCTGGCCGCGGTTCCGCTGGCAGCGCAGCAGCTCAAATTTGCCTCGCTTGGCAATTTTCAACTGGAAGCGGATTTCTCGCCAATTGCTATTTTCGGTTTTTCTCTGTGCGCTCTGTGCGCTTGACCTTCGACGCACAGGACCGCAAGCTTCTCTTTGTCCTCTGTGTTATGTTTTTTGGCCCGCCCAAGGCCCCAGTGTACTTTTCGTAGACGACAGAAAGGACACTGCTCCGCAAACGGCCCCAGCCATTGGTTGCTATAATCATTCAAGCGACCGATGGAAGATCCAATTCTCATTGCCGGAG
>JAJXZM010000507.1 GCA_021780055.1 Acidobacteriota bacterium | reverse complement strand
GTTGTTCCACCGAAGCATAGAACGCGTCCATGTCAACATGAACGATTTTTCGCAGTGTCGTTGGGGCATCCATAGGGCTCCAAGCGCAACGCTCGCCGTTCGCCTTGTATTCGCCTATTATAGAGAACATGGCTATGGTCGGGCGGCCTATTTTCGATCTTCCCAGCGGGGGCGGATTGCGACAGGAACTGAGTGTTCGCAATATTCAATACGCATCAAGCCACGGCTACCTCTATGAACTTTCAGACGGACAAGTTCCCAGTGTTATCTTTGGTCGCGATGACGACGGCCGACATGGAAATTTCTGCCCGGAATCTTATCTGAGCATTTGCGCCCGTGATCAATGGGTGAAACGACTTGAAAAAGTTCACACCGCGTACAAGCGATCGCGTCTTCGCTCCAATTGGCAGTGGAAAGAATTGGATTGCTGCAACAGCTCAGATGCGCTGCTCATGAACATTTTTTGCCATCCGGGCGTGCTGGCCCAGCCAACGGTCCGCGCGTTGTTGGGGATCGACTCGAACGCAGTTCCTGAGTTTGGGTTTAAACCACGCACGCCGTTACACGGAGGCAAACGCGACAGCACAGAAGTTGATATGAAGATTGGAGACTCCCTGGTTGAAGCCAAGCTTACCGAGGCGGATTTTCAGTCGGCAATTCCCAGCTTGATTTCTCGATATCGTGACCTGGAAACAGTCTTTGACCTTTCGGAGCTTCCGATTCGCAACGGAAAGCAAAGCGGCTATCAGTTGATTCGAGGCGTGCTCGCAGCTTGCGCCACCGGCCATAGCTTTTGTGTCCTGTGCGATTCTCGGCGCCAGGATTTAGCCGAAAGTTGGTACAGCATTATGCGGACTGTTCGCCCGTTCGAATTGAGGTGTCGACTCAAAATGCTTACCTGGCAGGAGCTGGCCTTTGTCCTGCCGAAAGATCTTCAGCAGTTCCTATCCGCCAAATACGGCATCTTTCCCGCAGCATCGAGACGCATCCTCTCAGAGTGAAGCCGAACGAAGCCACTTCTCCATCTCTTCATGGTCGACCAGACCCGGCTGCTGGAAAACGGGCCGTCCACCCTTAAGCACAACGAAGTTGGGGATGCTCTGCACCTGAAAGCGGGCGGAGAGTTGAGGGTTGGCTTCGGTGTCCACCTTAAGGACGATGGCCTTACCGGCCATATCAGCAGCCGTGCGAGAAACCTCGGGAGCCGCTGCTCGGCATGGACCGCACCAACTAGCCCAGAAGTCAACCAGGATAGGCACGGTTGCGTTTTGCACAATATCGTCAAAGGAAGCGGAGTTGACAGCAAGCGGCTCGGCAAGGGGAGGAAGCTCGGCCTTGCAAGCTCCACATCGGCCCGTTGCACTCAGATGTTTTGCGGAAACTCGGTTCTTCTGTTGGCAGTGAGTACAGGTGCGAATGACAGACATGGCTGATCTCCAGTTCCTATTTCTTCTTGCCGGCAGGTTCCGGCAGGGGCTCCCGACGTTCGACTTTGCCATGTGCCGCGCGTTCGTATTGGACGGGCCACACGCCGGGTTGGTGAAGAGTCTCCGCGGCATGCAGCGGCCAGTAGGGATCGCGAAGCATTTCCCGAGCCAACGATACAACATCTGCCTGCCCAGTGCGGATAATCTGATCTGCCTGCTCGGGGGCGGTGATCATGCCCACCGCACCCGTCGCAATGCCGCCCTCTCGACGGACACGCTCTGCGAACGCAACCTGGTATCCGGGACCGACGGGGATTTGTTGACGAGGATGATTGCCGCCAGAGGAGCAGTCGATGAGATCGATGCCTTCGGTCTTTAAAATCCGGGCGAATCCGATGGAATCTTCAATCGTGAGGCCGCCTGCAGGAATTTCGTGGGATGGGTCCACCCAATCGGTGACGGAAAGGCGCATCCAGACCGGCAAGTCGACCGGGAAGTTGTCACGAACCGCACGGACCACTTCGAGCGGGAACCGGACGCGATTCTCAAAGCTGCCGCCGTACTCGTCAGTGCGCGTGTTGGAAAGCGGCGACAAAAATTCATGCAACAGATAGCCGTGCGCGCCGTGGATTTCAACCAGAAGAAAGCCTGCAGCTTCAGCTCGCCGCGTGGCAGCCGCAAAGTCTGCGATCACTTTGTTCATGCCGGCACGGTCCAGTGCCTGGGGAGTCGAATACCCTTCGGCGAACGGTTCGGTGGTGGGCGCAACTGTCTCCCATCCGCCGTCGTTTGCTGGAAGCGCATTTGGGTTGGCAGCCGACGGCTCGGGCATGCTTGCTTTACGGCCGGCATGCGCCAGTTGAATCGCCGGAACAGCGCCCTGGGCCTTCACGAACGCGGTTATCCGAGCAAGTGGCGCAATGTGTGCCTCCGACCACAACCCAAGATCGCCCGGAGTAATGCGCCCTTCCGGGCTGACGGCGGTCGCTTCGGCGAAGACGGTACCTGCTCCTCCCACGGCACGGCTGCCGAGGTGTATATATTGCCAGTTGTTCGAGAGTCCGTCGACGTAGCTGTACTGACACATCGGCGAAACCACAATCCGGTTTGGAAAAGTGACGGAGTGCTGTGTGAGCGGGGAAAACAAATGATGGGGTTGGGTCGCCATTTCCTATTGGATGTGCCCAAGCGGTGTACGGTTCCTGAATTCGATTGGTATCGGCCAGAGGGCGTCGGCTGCAGTGTCGCGGTTGGGTGAAAAACGGATGAAATCGCTCCAGTGGCGCACTTGATTGCATGGTAGTGTGAAACCCCAAGTTTGACTCGATGTGAAGACGTGGAGCTTTCAGGATGGATAACCCGGACACTATCGCACAACAATTGTTTCTGCAGGCGCGTGGCCTGCCTCGCGAGCAGCGGGCATCCTTGCTTGAGGCAAAATG
>JAJXZM010000479.1 GCA_021780055.1 Acidobacteriota bacterium | reverse complement strand
GTGTGTGCGGGGGTTCCGCCCGAGAACGGGCACCTGCTTTCGGTTGACAAGGTTTTCTCCTGATTGGCGGGACCAGACGTCCCTGCCGTGGTGTTGAATTCATTACCCATGTTTGTCTCCTCCTGGTTTTTTCGCCCGCGCGATCACCGCCGGCCTCGCTCGGTGGCGCGAGCTCTTGATCCAATATCCACACGTCTAAGACGCCGAACGGGAAGCATGCCGCTGAGCGCACCTCGCGCATAGCCCCCGAAAAATCAGCTCCGATTCGCGAAGAATCCGCTTGCCGAGGGAACCCGCGGAAGGATGGGGCACGTCGTACCAATCCATATCCTCAACATTGCCGCAGCCGTCACAGACAAAGTGGTGATGCCGCATGACCCTGGCATCGAATCGCGCGGCGCGGCCCTCCACTGCCACTTCGCGCACCAGACCCGCCTGGACCAGGTCCCGCAGATTGTTATAAGCTGTGGCCCTTGAACAGCGCGGGTCCGCGCGATTTACGGCTTCAAAGATTTCCGCAGCCGTGGGATGACTGTCGTGCTCCACCAGAAATGCCATCACCGCATAGCGCTGTGGCGTGCACCGCAACCCACCGCTCTCCAGAGATTTTTTAATTGCTTCAGCGTCCATGAATAATTTAGATTAAATCTAATCTAATACTTTTTCAAGAGATTTGACTACGGGGGTTTTAATTCCAAGTCCTGACCTGCGGCCCACGCCGGGGCCATTACTTTCATAGCCGAAGGCTCATGCAAATCACCCTCCTGCCACCTGCGATTGCATTCAATCGGTTGCAGGGTGTATGTTAACGGGTCTACTGGAGCACAAGCAGGAGAATCGGGACACACTCCCAGGAGGAAAAAACTTTGACGACCCGCCGTATTGTTTTTCTATTAGCTCTTATTTTCTGTTGCTGGCCGCTTGCCGCAGCAGAGTTACCGCTTTCGCCCTACCCTCAAAAGGTTCAAATGGGCACGGGCGAACTCGTAACCAAAAGTACCGTGGCCATTGCCGTTGATGGCAACAACGCCGACGACCACTTTGCCGCCACGCAACTTGCGGACGACCTGAAATCCATTGACGGAGTCACTGCCGAAATCAAGACCCGCGAGTCCGGCTCGCCGCGCATTGTTCTTGCGCGTGCCGAGTCACGAGAAGGCGCTCGTATTCTTGAACACGCCGGAGTAACGTTTCCCGCCCAGGCCAATGAGGAAGGCTACGTAATTGTTGTCAACGACCGCGAGGCTGCCGTAGTGGCCAAGACTGCGGCCGGCATTTTTTACGGCGTCCAGACATTGCGGCAGCTTTTTCATCCGGCAAAGGATGGAGGCTCCGCGCAGTGCCCGGCGGTCACCATCACGGACTGGCCGGCCATGCGATGGCGCGGCGTGAGCATTGACATCAGCCGCGGTCCTTTCCCCACCATGGCTTCCATCAAGCGTGAAATTGACCTTCTTGCACAGTACAAGGTCAACTTGTACTCGCCTTACATGGAAAACATGTTTGATTATCCGAGCCTGCCGCTAGCCGGAGAACCAGGCGGCGCCCTGACGCCTCAGGAAGTCACCGAAATGGTCGCCTATGCCAAACAGCGCCACATGATCGTGCTGCCGGAACAGGAATCATTCGGCCATCTCCACTTGCTGCTAGAGAATGAGCAGTACCAGAACATGGCCGAACAGCCCTACGGCGCGGTGCTGTCGCCAACCGTCCCGGAATCATACGAGCTTATCGGCAAGATGTTCGCCGATCTCAACAAGTATTTCCCGGGACCGTTTTTCCACATTGGCGCTGATGAGACCTTTGAACTCGGCCAGGGGCGCACAAAAGATCTTGTGGAAAAAGAAGGCTACTCCAAGGTGTACGTCGATTACCTGCGCAAGATCGATGACGCGCTCAAGCCTTATCACCGCAAGGTGCTTTTCTGGGGAGACATGGGGGTCCGTCATCCGGAGGACTTGAAAGACCTGCCGAAGGATATGATCGCCGTGCCGTGGGATTACGCTCCGCGCAAATCCTTCGCCAATGAGATCAAGCCGTTCCGCGATGTGGGCCTTGAAACATGGGTTGCGCCGGGTGTCAGCAATTGGAGCCGCATCTTCCCCGATTATTCCGAGGCAATTCCCAACATCCGGCAGTTTGTCACCGACGGCAAAGACCTGGGCGCCACCGGAGTCCTGAATACGACATGGATGGACGACGGCGAAGGAATGATTAACTTTACCTGGTACGGGCTTGCTTACGGTGCCGCGCAAAGCTGGCAGACCAAGGTGGACGACCAGCAATTTTCAAACGCCTGGGACTGGACCTTCTACCGCTCCGACGGCCATGACTTTGGGAATGAAATCGACACACTGACCCAAATCCACGAGGCGCTGCGGAGCGCTATCCACAGCGACGGCAACGATAGCCTGACCTGGATCAATGCCATGAGCCCGCAGGGCCAGAAGTTTTACGCCAGCTGGCAACCAACGGCACGTCAGATCCGCATCCTGGCAGAAAACGTGATCGCAAGCGTTCGGGAACATCGTGGCGAAGCGCGCCGCAACGCCGACATGCTGAACTACGTTGAATTTGGCGCGCGCCGGTTCGACTTTCTCGGACAGAAGGCCATTTACGCGAAGTTGATTCCGGACCTTTATTCGGAGGCCCAGGCGAATGCCGGCAAGGGCAACGAACGGTTCGGACTTCTGCGCCGGGTTACCGAACCCATGCAGGACATGATGCAACAGACGTATTTGCTCCGCGCGCAATACAAACAGCTCTGGCAGGGCGAGAACCGGCCCTATTACCTGAACAATATCCTGAACCGGTACGACCAGGAATATGACCGCTGGGTAAAGGCAATGGACCGCATGCGCCAGATCGGCATGGAGTATCGCACCACGCACGAACTTCCGCCGCTGTTCGGAACAACGGCCGCTCCGTCAAACGGAAGCGACTAGGCCTTGCAGGCACCAATGTCCGGGCCCCGTGCCGCGATTGGGCGGGCCGGACCTTGCCTGTATTCATAAATTCGCGAGTTGCGGGAAGTGCCACATCAATGGGCTTTGGGCCTTCCCGCTCGCGATTTTTTCCATACTGCAAAAATCAGGCTAATACTGGCGCTTCTCGATTCGCGGACGTTCGACGCGGCTCATCGCACCTTTTTCAATCGCCGGATGCCTGAGGCCGCGCAGTTCGCTCACGTTCGCGCAAACCTTTTCCACCGCGTCAGCAATATCATCCACATCTTTGCGGCTGCCGAGAAACAGGTGGTGCGGCAACCACACCGATTCCTCGTAGGCGGCGCGTTCTGAAACCGGGCAATGATATTGCGTTCTTGGATTCAGCGGCTCCGCACGTCCCCAGGAAAGTGCCGGAAATTCGCTCGGGTCCAGCGGAAACAACGCACTCTTATATACCGGCTCGTAGAACAGGCCGTCGCAGGGAATGCCTTCCAGTTCCAACGCTCCAAGAAAAGCTGCTCGCGGCGTGCCACTCAACGCGTCCGCATGGTACTTGAAAACGTACTGGTAGGCCGCCACGCGCGTGTTGCGCTTGTCACGCCTCAGAAAACCAAGACCGGGAATCCTGCGCAACCGTTTCTCCAGATGCGCCATGTTTGATTGGCGCTTTTCAGCCTGCTTCGGCAGGCGTTCGAGTTGCGCTTCCAGAATGGCCGCCTGAAATTCCGTGATCCGGTGGTTAAAGCCGATCAACCGCTGGCCAAACCGGTCGGTTGAACTGGCACGCCCGCAGTTCACGTAAGACTGCGCGCGCTCGTAAAGTGCGAGATCACTTGTAATCACCCCGCCGCCTTCACCGGAAGTCATCAGTTTGCTCGACTGGAAACTGAAACACCCGAAGTCTCCCGTGGCGCCTGCGCCCTTGCTTCGCCACTTTCCGCCGTGGGCGTGCGCGCAGTCTTCGATCACCACCAGATTGCGTGCGCGCGCGATCTTCATGATGGCATCCATATCGGCAAAGCTCATGGCAAGATGGACCGGCAGGATGGCGCGCGTCTTCTCCGTCAGCGCCGCCTCAACCAACCGGGCGTCCAGGCAGTACGTGTCAGGATCGACATCGACGAAAACCGGCACGGCGTTCAGCAGCAACACCGGCCCCACCGTGCCTTCCCACGTGTACGCCGGGACGATAACTTCATCGCCCGGCCCGATGCCTGCTGCCTTCAGAGCCACCTGGATGGCCACCGTTCCGTTTGAGACCGCAAGCCCGTATTTTGCACCGTGGAACTTTGCAAACTTCTGCGCAAAACGATCAGCAATGGTGTTCGGAAACGGATAGCCGCCCCAGTTGCGGCTGGCCAGCACCTTCTGCAACGCACGCTCTTCGTCCCGGCTGTAAACAGGCCAGTCAGCAAAAGGTTTCGTCCGGACGGGTTTGCCTCCGGTGATCGCCAGTTTTCCCATAGATTTCTCCTTATCTCTTGACGTAGACCAGGTTCGAATAGGCGGATTCGCCCGCGCTATTCACCGCGCGCACGCGGTATGAAACATCTACATTCGCCGGCGCCGACTGGTCATCATATCGTGTGGCCGTCGTGGGAAGTTTTGCCATTCTTTCCCAATTCCCCTCTCCGATCCGGCGCTCGATAACAACTCCTGTGGGGTTGCCCCCGTGAACGGCCCACCTGAGGTCCACGGCACTTCCTGAAATCCTGGCGTCCAGCGAACTGGGAGCTACCGGCAGGACAGCCCAGTCGAAATAACTCGCGTCAGCAATGGCCATCACGCTGTCACGCACGGGCATGGACTCCAGCGTGTCCGTGGTTCCCTTCTTCCAGGCAAGGCGCCGGATGTCGCCCGATACCACATCAATCAGCACCGGGTTCTTGATTCCGGAATTTCGAATGATCAGCGGCGAATAGAGCGGCGGGAAGTGGTTGCCCGGCAGGCTGTGCGCTGCAACCCAGTAAGCAACGATGGATTTGCCGTTTTTCGCACGGAAGCCATAAGCAAAAAAGGGAAATTCCGTCTCGCGGCGCAGAGCAAGCAGGTCCGGGGTCTGAATTCTGATGGACGGATCGAAGTGTGTGTCAGAAAAGAGCCAGTTGGTGTGCTCGTAAGCGCTGAACACCGGCCGGGGCGTAAAGTCCGACGGCAGGTTCCGCAGCCCGTGGATCAGGCCAAAGTCGTCATATTCGTTGCCGTCGGTCCCGGCCGTGAGTAGCCACACAAAAGTCTTCACGCCGGCCGCCAGGTTGTAAATCATTCCTCGCGGAATGTATTTCGACTGCACCGATTCGTCGGAGCCTGTCCACGACGGGATAGAATTGAATTCGTCGTCCCAGAATGGAATGTCCGGCCGAATACCGGGATAGTGCCGGACAAACTCGCGCAGCTTGGCGGGCGACTCGTTGCCATAGGCTCCGTAATCCATCATCTCCGGGTTCACGTTTCGCCCGTAGCCAGGGTAGGTGTGATACGCAAAGACGTCGATGCCGGAGGCGCACTGGCAGACATCGAGCACACGCTTCGTAAACTCCCGGACGGGGTCGGCCTGCGCGCCAAAAATCACCTTTGCATCAGGATCGGCTTCATGCACGGCTGGGACAAACGCTTTCAGCAGGCGGCCGTACTCTTCCGGATCTCCCCAGGGATTCCAATAACCAATGTCCTCCTCGTTCCACAGTGCCCAGTAATGGATGCGTCCGCGAAAATGGCGCACCATCCACTGAACGTACCGGGTGAAAGCAGCGATCTGGTCCGGCGTTGTGGGAGGCCAGAAAACGGAGTAGAGGCTGCGGTCGTCATTGTGGAAACTGCCCGGCTCGGGAATGATGGAGTCCGGCAGCTTTCCAGACGGCGAAGTGTACATCGGGTTGCTGTAAAGCAACTGGACCTGGATGTTGACGTCGTTGTCCACCAACCAGTTGACGTAATCGTCCAGCCCCGGTGGCGCCGCGAAAACGCCCCGCTTCTGCTCAATCCAGTCCCAACTGGTGTAGTCCGAGCTGTTTTCGTACTGGCCGATGCGAATCCATTTGACGCCTGCATCAGCCATACGGGTCCACCACCAGCGGCCCCACGGCAGGTAAGGTTCTCTGGGCAGGTCGGAATTGATTCCGAAGCCGTCGTGAATCCGCGACGTGCGCCGCGGCGGAATGTGCGCAGGCACGGGCGCGCGCTGCTGACCAGCAAGCAGGATTGAAAAAACCACGGTCCCCAAAAGCGTGGATGCGACAAGCCAGCAAGCCGAGCGAACGTTTGAATGGCTGAAATTGCATTGCACAGTGTGTCCCTCGCTACTAGTTAAATGGAGCTTTCACATCCAGCGCGCCTTTCAAAACAATATCAGCCGAAGATTTCCCGATCATGATGTCGAACGTGCCCGGCACCACGCGCCAGTGCATATCGCGGTCCAGCAACTGCAAGTCCTCCGGGCCCAACGTAAAGGTCACGGTCTTCTTCTGGCCGGGCTCCAGCGCCACCCGCTGAAACCCGCGGAGTTGTTTGACAGGCGTTGACACGGGCGCGTAACGCTCGTGGAGGTAAAGCTGGACAGTTTCTACACCTGCGCGCTTTCCGGTATTTTCAACATCAACGCTCACATGCGTTTCGCCCTGGTTGTAGATCTGCGGAGGGTCAATGCGAAGGTTACTGTATTCGAACTGCGTGTAGCTAAGCCCGTAACCAAACGGATAAAGCGGCGTTCCGGGCATATCCACATATCCGCGGCGACCGGTCCAACCCCTGCCAATCCAATAGGCTTTTGAGGGCTTGTAGTCATAGTAGGCCGGCAACTGCCCCACGCCTCGCGGAATAGTGATGGCCAGACGGCCGCTGGGGTTCGTGTCGCCGAACAGCACATCGGCCACCGCTTCCCCGCCCGCCTCGCCCGGGTTCCAGGCTTCCACCATAGCCGGAAGATGGGCGGCTTCCCAGCGAACGGAAAGCGGCCGGCCGTTGACCAGAACCAGCACCGTTGGCGTACCCGTGGCCGCAACCGCTCGGACCAGGTCTTCCTGCACCCCGGTCAGGTCCAGGCTGGCAACGTCGTAACCTTCGCCGTCCGTCGGCGACGGACCAGCGTGATCGCCTCCGCGCCGGGCCTGTTCTCCCATCACCAGAATCGCCACGCCGGCCTGCTTGGCCGCCTGAATGGCTGGCGCGAAGCCGCCCTTGTCCTGGTCGTTCACGGCGCATCCCTTGGCATAAAGCACGCGTGTTGCCGGCGACACCTTGGCTTTGATCGCGTCAAGAATCGACGGCATGTGCTGGAGGATCACCTGGGGCGAGTAGTCGCCCACCAGGTTTTCTGCGTCGTCCGCGTTTGGACCGATCACCGCAATCGTCTTCAGGTCTTTCTTCAGCGGAAGCAGGTTGTTTTCATCCTTCAGCAGAACGATTCCCTCCTGGGCTGCCCGCAACGCCAATTGCTGGTGTTCTTTGGAGTGCATCACTCGCTCGGCCCTTGCCAGATCCGCATAAGGATGCTCGAACAATCCCAAACGGAACTTTACTTCCAGCACCCGCCGCACCGCCCGGTCCACGAGCCACATGGGAACTTTGCCTTCCTCTACGTTTTCAATCAGCGGACCCATGTAAGCCGGCTCATACGTAATGTCGAGGTCCACGCCCGCCTTCAGGGCCAGCGCGCCAGCCTGCTTTTGCGTTGGAACAATGTCCTCATAGATCAGCGTTCCAAAACCGCCGCCTTCACTCACCTCGATCCCTTTAAAACCCAGTTCGTGCCGCAGAATCGTGTCATTCCACTTGACGGAGGCGTGTTCGGGCACGTCCTCAATTTCCGGATATCCCGCCATCACGCCCAGCGCCCCAGCTCTGAACGCCGCAATCCAGGGCAGCAGGTAGTTCTCTCGCAGGTTGCGCTCAGAGAGCTCAATGGCCCCGCGCTCGAGCCCGCTGGCTGGTTCGCTTTGCGTGGGGAAATCGGTCATCAGGGCAATGGTCTTATCCGGCGCGTCGATGTTTGAGCCCTGCGCCCCCCGAACGATGTGCTCGGCAATCCGGGAATAGAGGTAAGGGTCTTCTGTGTAGGCTTCCTCGTTGCGGCCCATCCTCGGGTCGCGGTCGAGTTCCAGCACCAGAGTGGACAGCACGTGGATCCCCACGGCCCGGGCTTCCTGCGCGGCTGCCGCATAGATGGATTTCACGAGCGGCATATCAAACGTGCTGCCGATAGCAAGCCCTTCAGGAAAAACAGTTGCCCCCGGAAACATCGCCCCGTGCGTGCCTTCTTCGTCTTCGAGCAATGGAATCTTCAGCCGCGTCTGGGTGATTGCGATTTTCTGCAGTTGGTTAAAGTATTCCACCTGCTGCCGGACGCCCTCGTGAAGGATCGTATCGGCCAGTGTGAAAAAGCCGCAGCCGGGTCCGATCTCGTCCGTGTAGGTACCGGCGGCAAATCTGCGGCAGGCAATCATCTTTTCAGGAATAGTCTTGCCAAGCTGGCTGACGTACACACAGGGCAGGTTGAGCTGGCCGATCTTTTCCTTCAAAGTCATCCGGCTCATCAGGTCATCAACGCGCACGTCAATGGGCTGTTTCGGGTCAAGATAAAGCGGAACCGCTGCTGAGGACGACTGCGCTTCAAGCCGCGTCCCGGCAGGCAGACCGAACACAAGCAGGACAACAAGAAGCCCCAGCAATATTGCAGATCTTCCCAGATGCCTCCGGCGGCGCTTGCGTACCCAGCAAGCCAAAAAACCTTCAACTCGTGTCTTCCGCAAAGAATGCATGATCGGATTCAGCATGTTCGCCCTTTCCATCTTCGTGCTATAAGAAATGGCCAAAACCGCCCGGTACGCGGGCCGATCGCATTCCAAAACGCCACCGGCCGCAGCCAGCCTTCAATGATGCTTCATCATCTCCACAAGGCCGTTGACAATTCCGTCTTCCGCGCAGCCGGGCTTCAAGTGCGTGGTGGTGATTTCATAGCTCACCTGTTTATAAGCAGCATCATTGGGAATGTAGCCGCTCAGCCCATTTGCATGTGTCACCATGATCGTGTTCCGTAAAGGTGAATCTTTCTCCAGATGCAGAAAGATAGGAGTCAGGACCTCGCCTGAAACTCCGGTCACGGCAGTGTCATTCAGCATCAGCAGGCTGAGGCGGATATCGACCGGGGCGGCATCCTCGAATTTGAAGACGCCACGGGGATGGGGCCCCGGCTCAAGCTTCCGGCCGGGACAATGGATGACCTCTTGCGAACCCCAGACGCTCGCCTGCGTTGACAGATTCTTAATGTTGTTGGCCACCCGAACGGTTTCTTCACCGAGAATCCTTCCCAGGGCATCCACCATTGTGAAATCTTCACCTCGATCCATCACGATGGGGTTCTGATCGCCCGCCGCGCCGCTCGTCCACAGTGCGACAACGCCCGCCGTCTTTTCCTGGGGCTGCAGTTGCAAGTCCCAGCCACCGTCTGATCGAGTGGGAATCTCACCCTGGTAATACTCTTCAACGAACCGCGAGGTCGCGCCAGGCAGGTCGCCGCTGACTTCAAGATTGTCGGGACCCATGACAACGCCGTGCACGGCGTAGTTGATGAGAAGTGCGATAGGTTTGCCCGCAAGGGTCTCAAACTTGAGCACGGAAACCGTTTTGTCCGATGGCCCTTCGGGGTTGTAGCCCAGGTTCCACCCACCGTCCGGGAATTGTTCCCGGCGGTTGATGTTCACATAAGCTTTTCCCGTTCCGAAGCCAAAGCGCGCCGGCTGAAGGTTTGCCTTGGCCTGTTTGACGGCCTCGAACGCAGCGTCCTCCAGCTTCGCGGTGTAGGCAATGGTTTCGGGCGTGCCTTTCGTGTAAGCTCCGGCTACCGTGGGAGCGCTGTGGACATGCTCGCCGGCCAGGATCATATGGTCGGTGGCAATTCCAAGCTGCTTGCTGATTCGCTGTGACAGCTGCTGCCAAACACCATCAGGCATCCCAATCAATTCCCAGGATAAGATGGCCGCCTCGTTGGTCCCATCGCTCAGCACGATGGCGCGAGCATAAATGTGGTCGTGGATTTTCTGAAAGCCTTGTGTGCGACTGCTATAGCCGCTCATGGGAAGCGCAGCATCGGCAGGAGGCGTGATGTCCACTCTCGCGGCGCCCACAGAAAGAGTTCCCTGCGGCGCGCCGAATGAAACCACGGCGCAGGCCCCGGCCAGAATAAAAACGCAACCCAACGTGCAAAGCGGAAACAGTCGGCGCATCGCAATCTCCTTGTCCAAGTCCTCTGTGGGCAGGCTTCAGCAGAGTTTATATGCCTCCCGTTAGAGAGTGTCAACCGGCATTTTCCATGCCGGAGCTGCCAAGTATGCGGCTGCATTACTTGCTCTTTACTTTTCTCACAGGCATCGCTATTCTCACTATTTGCGCAACGCCAGGGCCGCCCGGCCATCGTGCCGGTCGCGGTGGTTCGCGCTTCGCCTTTCCCATTGGAGCTATGCCGATGAGCACCACGACAACAGGCACGGATCAATTGCATTTGCGGAGGGTATTGACTCTCTGGGACCTTGTTTTTTATGGCCTTGTTCTCATTCAACCCACGGCCCCTATTCCACTGTTCGGAGTTGCGCAGAAACTCTCCAACGGCCACACCGTCACCACGATTCTGATCGCCATGTTTGCCATGATGATCACTGCATTCAGCTACGGGCGCATGGCGGCCGTGTACCCATCGGCCGGCTCAGCCTACACCTATGTCGGCAAGACCCTGAGCCCGCATCTCGGCTTCCTGATTGGGTGGGCAATGCTGCTCGACTACATCCTCCAGCCCTTGCTGAACACGATCTGGATTGCCGTCGCCATCCACAGCCGTTATCTTCCGCAGATGCCCTACGCCATCGCTGCTCTGCTGGTGGTGGCCTTTATGACGGTGCTGAACCTGCGCGGCATCAAGACCTCAGCGCGCGCCAATAAGACACTTTTGATAGCGATGTGCGCTGTCATTGCCGTCTTCCTTTTTCTTGCCGTGCACTATCTTTTTCATGCCGGACACTGGAGCGGACTGTTTTCAACACAGCCATTCTATGACCCCCAGACGTTCAACGGCCATCAAATTTGGATGGCGACTTCTTTCGCCGCCCTCACTTATATCGGCTTTGACGGCATCACCACGCTTTCCGAAGAGGTCGAAAATCCCAAGCGGAACGTTTTGCTGGCCACCGTGCTAGTGTGCTTTTTCACGGGTATCCTCGCCGGCATTGAAGTCTATCTGGGGCAGCGCATATGGCCCAACTGGCATACCTTCCCTAACCTGGAAACGGCCTTTATGGACGTTTGCCGGCGC
>JAJXZM010000202.1 GCA_021780055.1 Acidobacteriota bacterium | reverse complement strand
TATCAGGCCACGTCGTTCTGCCGGATCGAGGAATGGCAAAAGGACGGATACAAAATCAAGAAGTGAGGCGCCAGGCCCCGCTCCAAATGACTGCTGACATTGAGGGCCGCATTTCCCACCGCCAACCCGGGGCCGGAATTCTGAGCGGCAGCACATTTCCCGAGGTAACACCCAAACACAACCAACACCAGGCACGCCATTGAATCTGAAAGAATCTCTTGTTGAATTTCCGAACGCGCGCGGCAAGTTGCTGCGTGGCATGGTCCACCGGCTGGCCGGCGCAGAAGGTCCCGCGCCCGCTGTCATCTTTTTCCATGGCTTTACGGGCGACCGCATGGAATCGCACTGGATCTTTATCAAGTGCGCCCGCGCCCTGGCACGCCAAGGGATTGCCAGCCTGCGGTTTGACTTCTACGGCTCCGGCGAGTCTGAAGGGACTTTCCACGAGGCAACGCTCCAGGGCGAAATTGCGGACGCCCGCGCCGCCGTCCGCTTCATGCAGCGCCAAGCGGGAATTGACCCGGCACGGCTGGGGCTTTGCGGTCTTTCGCTGGGAGGCTGCGTGGCGGCCTGCATCGCCGGAGCGGCAAAAGCCAAAGCCCTGGTCCTCTGGAGCGCTGTAGCACATCCCGCCATCCTCCAGCAGTTGTCAAAGAAACTTGGGAAGCCTTCGGCAAACCACCCGGGCGATTTCGAATATGACGCACGCGAAATCTCCGCCCGCTTTCTGAAGGATGCAGCAAAGATTGATCCGCTAAATGCCGTCCGCCGGTTTCCAAAACCAACGCTGATCATTCATCCCGGTAATGACGATGCAGTACCCCGCTCCCACGCACACGATTTCCTACAGGCATCGGGCGCAAGGATTAAACAGAAGGTCATCATCCCCGGCGCAGACCACACCTTCACATCCATCGTCTGGGAGTCTTCGGTGATCGGGCAAACCGTTGAGTGGTTTCGAATGCATCTGTAAACTATTTCCGTTCAATACCAGCGTAAGTTGACTGCGAGCGCTCCGGCTTCGCCATCGGCGAGCGATTCTTCAGCGAAGCAAGCCGAAGCCCCGCGTGGCAAGCATGTACAGAGCCCAAATGAAAAGCCCGGTCATGAACGCGAGCTCCTTCCAGGCTTTCCCCGGGTTTGCCTGGATGGAGTACGACATCAGCTTGATCGCCGTGACGGGAGGATCCGGCGACTTTTCCGGTGGTAATGGATCAGAGAAGCGATGGAAGTATACCTGAATGATGGTCATACCTACGAGAAGCCCCGTGGCGAAGCTGAGATATTCAACTCCTGACGCGAAAAGAAGTCCGACAAGAACCAGCATGAAAACGAGGATGAAGTTGTCAAATACCTTAATCACGCGGCCGTCTCCTGAATACACGGTTCGCAACCCTTTCATTTTGGTTTCTTCGTCCCTGAAAAAGAACTCGAAGAATTTCAGCAAAGCATAAAGGATGTACAGGGTCAAAAGCACCTTAAGGACCAGTGAATACACAGCAGTCTCCTTTCCGTCCGCTATGGAATCCGTCTGGCGTTCACTTCTCTTCCGGCCAGTGGAATAGCTTCTGGAACATTTCTTTTCCACCGGCCACGGCCGCAACCACCACCAGCGCTCCCAAGGTGGCAACGCTGACGGTAAATCCCAAAATAGCAACCTGCCGCGCAAAATCAAGCACCGTCAGGGCCATCGCGCTGAAGAAAAGCAGCAGCGCGCCTTTCACAAACCGGGCAATCAGCTACGCTCGCGGAAAATCACACAAAGCTGGATGACAATCCGTTTCCCCAGCCGGGGGGCCATATTGCAGGAAAAACTGTTCGCGGTTCAGTCGAATTCCAACGAAGGCCAGGCAGTGCCTTAACTGTTTGTCTCACGCGGGGGGACACCCGCAGTCTGTCGTCGGGTTGGTCACACTAAGGGATAGGTTTTCGGCTCCGGTTCCAGCTTGCCTTGAAAAAGGGCTTCAATTTCCGGCACCACAGCAATTTCAGTCTCTCCATGTGTTGCTTTCGCAACCTTAAGGGCCGCCTCAAAAGCAGCTTTCTGGCTTGCGTCGGGAGATTGACCCTTGCTCAAAACATTCAGGAAGTGCAGGGCTGCGTTCGCCAGGTCCGAAAGGTTCCGGGAATGCTCTGAGACTTCCTGCAATTCTTTTGATTGTGCAAAGTACGGTTGCAGCACTGCGTCATTGTTGGCCCAAAGCTTGAACAGGTTGCGCAGCTTACCTTCCGACGCCGCACTATGCGTCTTGAGATAATCAGCCAGCGTCCAGCGGAGTTCATATTTCATGACCGAGTCGACCATGACAACATCCGCCACCTCATCGAGCGGCGCCAGGCTGTTCCGCTCAGTTGATGGCTTTTGCATAAGGCCAAGAACCCTGCGATAACCTTTCACGGGCGCCAGCACGTCCAACAGCGTTTTCACCGGCCCAACTGGGAGTGGCCCCGCAAACCGCCGGATGTGGCGGTCGTAGTCAACCAGGTTGTTGACACCCGCCTGATCCAGCATAAAGCTCAGCAGAAACAGACGGCGGTACATGTCCTCCACATTCTGCACATCGGCAGGCGACCACAGCCGCTCTGCCACGGCGCCGGCGCGAGGCCATATCCTCGACTCCATATTCCACTGGTCCTCCAATTCTGACCATATCGCCGTTTCGCCGCCCAGCACGGCCTGGTCCTGCCCGTATCCGGATTCCCGCGGCAGGGCATCGCCAAGATAGCAAGCATGGGCCGGCAGGAATGTGTCGAGATAGAAGCCCCTGGAGACAAGTATTTTGTTCCCGTCCGTCATGGGCGTTTGGGCCAGATCGGTTCTTGCAAACGGACTCCATACCTGGAGAATCAGGTCTTGGGTCTGGCCCGGCGCGTACGC
>JAJXZM010000468.1 GCA_021780055.1 Acidobacteriota bacterium | reverse complement strand
TTCCGCCACCACCACAATCGAGAACAGGCGGCCCCTCGAATGCCGTTTCTGGATGATGGCGCAAATGTCATCAATCCTCATCGGCTGTTCTGGAATCAGGATGCAATCGGCGCCTCCGGCCAGTCCGCCGGTCACGGCGATCCAACCCGTGTGGCGGCCCATCACCTCAACCACCATCACCCGCTGGTGAGACTCAGCCGTTGTGTGCAGGCGGTCAATAGCTTCCGTCACAATCGATACGGCAGTGTCAAATCCGAAGGTCTGGTCCGTTCCCTCCACGTCGTTGTCGATCGTCTTGGGGACGCCGACGACCCTGACGCCTTCTGCCGCAAGCTGGCGGGCCACGCCGAGCGTATCTTCTCCGCCGATCGCAATCAGGTAATCAAGCTTGAACTTCTCCATGTTGGCCAGCAGCGCTTTTTTGTCTTCATCCTTTTTCAGAGGATTCGTCCGGGATGTTCCCAGGATCGTTCCGCCACGGGGCAGAATGCCAGATACCTTCATTAGATCAAGAGGCTCGATGATGCCTTTGACAATGCCCAACCATCCGTTCTTGATTCCGTAGACTTCATATCCCAGCATCAAGGCGCGGCGAACAACGGCGCGAATCACCGCGTTCAGTCCCGGGCAGTCTCCGCCTCCCGTCAGGATTCCAATTCTTCCATGACCTTCTGTAGCCATCTCTTTTGATTCTCCTAGTATGAATATGCAGCTCGTGGGCAATTACAGACCGCACATGCCTGGTCTAGCGCCCGCCCCTTGCAGAAAACAAGGCACAGGACTAAAACATTCGAATTTATCAGGAAAACGACGTGCCGGTCAAATCCTACTTCCGCGAATCAGGACGGAGTCGCAAAGCGCCGCGGAACCCGGCGGGAAACTACCCGACAAAATACGCTCGCAGGATGTATAAGATTCCCAACGCGATCAACAGGCCGTTCGCGGCAAAAAACATGATCTGCCTGAACCTTTTGTGGGCCCCTGCTCCCCAAGCCATCAGCCAAACCGACAAGAAAGAAGCTCCGTAGTAGCCAATCAGGCTTCCTGCAAAAAAGGGCAGGATCCGCCAGTATCCTTGCACACGGCCCTCGGCGATGATGGGACCGGCGATGGCCAGCCAATAAACCCACGTTCCCGGTGCGCTGGCTTCAACCAGCGTAGCCAGCGTGATGTTCCCGTAAGTCAGCTTCCACGAATATTCCTTTTTCTCGGGCTTTTTGCCGGGGCGGGCCACCATCAGGTAGGCACCGAACCCCGCCAGCGCCGCGCCGCCGCCGTAGGCAGTGTAATGCGCAATGCTGGGAGGAATGAATTGGTAGAAGAAATAGGCAATGAGGAAAAAGACAATATCAATGGCCGTGGGGGGGCCAACAATAACCCACGCCGCCCGCCCCCACCGTTTGAGCACCATTTGGGTCAAGGCTATCAGATGCAAGGGAGTGGGAAGCAATCCACCCACAACGCCCATCCCGAATCCGAGCAGGAATAACTGCATCTCACTCTCAAGAACCTTGTCGCGGGCAATTCAAGAAAAGAGGGAAAGACCGCTAGCGGCTGGCCGCAGAACCGGGCTGTCCCAGAACGGACCCCATGCAGTACGACTCTACCCCGCCGGACAAGGAAAGGTTGGACCAGTTAAACCAGCACAAGATCGGGATGATAAATACTCCCGGAAACATGCCTTGCCACGGCAATCAGCCGGTGTTCCGGATCCATAATTTTTAAGATGGAAACCGACTGTTCGCGTCCCGTCCCGCGCCCGAAACGCTCGATCTGCGCCAATTCAAACTTGTGCCCGTGCCGGACGCTCTTTTCTTCCCGTCCACGCACAATCAGTTCGGGACAGTCCGGCAGGAGCGCTTCCAGCGGGACGATACACTCTCCTAATTTTCCTTCGCGGACGGCTTCTTCCAGCGATTCCAGCGTGACCGACTTATCGAGCGTAAACTCTGCCACGGTTGTGCGCCGCAGGCCCTCCAGGTGTGCACCGCAACCCAGCCTCTGCCCAATGTCGTGAGCGAGCGAGCGGACGTAAGTGCCCCCGGAACATTCCACAGCAAAGCGGGCGCGAATCCCATCGAACGATACCAGTTCCAAAGCGTAGACCTCAACTTCAACCGGCTCCAATTGCACGGGCTTGTTCTGGCGCGCCAACTGGTAGGCCCGTACGCCGCCGACCCTCTTGGCCGAATAGGGAGGCGGTGTCTGCATCAGCCGCCCGGTAAATTCGCGGAAAAGTTCTTCAAGCTCCTCCGCCTTTACGGAAACCGGCGACTCCTCAGACGCAGGCGTTCCTGTACCGTCGTAGGTGTCCGTGGAAAAACCCAACCGAATCGTGCCTTCGTAAGCTTTGCGGGACTTCAGATAGAACTGGGCAAAGCGCGTCGCCCTGCCCACAGAAAGCGGTAACACGCCAGTGGCAAACGGATCCAGCGTGCCAAAATGTCCGATCTGGCGGGTCCCCAACAACCGCCGGACGCGCGCAACAACATCGTGGGACGTCATCCCGGACGGCTTGTCGACAATCAAAACTCCTGAAATTTCCTGATTCATGAAAGGGTCACAATCGCACCCGCCGAGGGGCTTCATTTCCGGGACGAAATGCCGGACTTCCAATGGAAATGCAGATTCAACGTTTATGTGTTCCTGTTGGCCTGGTCAAGCAGGGATTCAATTCTTTGCATATCTTCCGCGCTGTGGTCCAGTGCAAAAACAAGCTCCGGGACGCGCCGCAACATAAGGCGAAGGCAAAGTTCGTGCCGAAGGTACCCAGCCGCAGACTTTAGCCCTTCAAGCGTCCCATCCTGAGCTTCCTTGTCACCATTCACCGACACCCAGATGTGCGCCGACCTTAAGTCCGGCCGCAGATCAACCTTGGTGA
>JAJXZM010000279.1 GCA_021780055.1 Acidobacteriota bacterium | reverse complement strand
TGTTTTGATGTTTTGAAGCCACGGATCAACCGGCGGACCTGGCTTGCCCCGTCAGCAGCCAATTTGACTGTCCCTTGTCGGCCCATGCATGCCAGTTTAGCGAGGGCTAACATCTCAAGCGCATTCGGAATCTGTTGCAATCCTGCCGGGGCCCGGTCCTTCGGTGCTTGGCGCGCGTGGGATCAGCATGGGAACCTCGCGACGATACCGGACGTAATCTTTACCATGCATGGTGATCAGGTCGCGCTCCTCAAATCGAATCGCAACCAGGATGTAAGCGGTGGTCATCACCGCAAACACCAGGTGCGCCACGGTCATTGTCGGAGCGGCCCAGAAGGCCAGGAGCCAACCCACATAGAGCGGATGGCGGACATACTTGTAAAAGAGCGGCGTCTTGAACCGAAGCGGTGTGTACTCGCGCCCGCGCAGGTAGAGATAAACCTGGCGCATGCCGAAAAGGTCGAAGTGGTTGATCAGAAACGTGGCAACCAGGACGATGAAGAACCCAGTCGCCATGAGCCCGTAGAGCACGACGCGCAGGGCAGGATTTTCGGCGTTCCAGATAACAACGCCCATGGGCTGCCACAGCGCAAACATCAGAATCAGTGCCACGTCTGAAAACAGCACATAGGTGCTGCGCTCAACGGGCTTTGGCACAATGCGCGTCCAGACGGCTTTGAAGCCTGGCCGCGCCATAACGCTGTGCTGCACCGCAAACAGTCCGAGCAACAGCAGGTTGATCAGTAGCGCCTGCCCGAACGGTCCCTGGGCGCTGGAATCGAGACGGGTGGGCACCGCGAAGTTCCCGATGAACCCGATGGCATAAAGGTAGGTTCCCAGGAAGAGCACGTAGGCGAGCGATCCGTAGGCGAATGCCAGCAACCTGGCGGCCCCTCCAGCCTTGGAATTGGCGCCTGTGGCAGAACCCGTGGCGCCGGGCGATGATGTCACCTGGCTACCGATGATCCTCTCGTCTTCTCTTATGTCGTACCTCATTTCATTTTCCTCTCATTTCAAAAAGTTTTTTCCAAGGTTAAGGAACTAGTTTGCCCACGGGAGGGTCTGGCGGGCGAACCTCCAACGTCCGCGGACCAGGTGATACATAAACGTTCCGAAGCAAAAGCTCCCGATGGGCACCGCCAGCGCGGCCGCCAGTAAGATCGTCTCAAGCACGTGCGCCGCAAGGCTGAATCGGAAGTGAATCAGCAGTGCGATGGTTAGCGCGAAGGTCCCGGCCTCGGTTTCCGCGGCCCGCCGCGGAGCCGGCGCGGGGCCAAGGCGAAACGCCCCCTGCCGTCTGCCGATGGTTCGGTTGTAGAGGGCGCTAATAGGATTCAGTTCCGGGAAGAGCGCACTCCACCACAGAACGGTGCACAGGGCCAGAAAGACGCCCGACGACTGAAACAGGATTCCTGCAGCGACCGCGATGAGCACAACTTTCGGTTGAAAAACAAGCGCGGAATACTGGCGCGAACGGAGGGTGGGAGCAGGATCTTCGAATCCCATTTGCAGAATGAAGTTGCGTTTAGCGGTATCCCGCCAGCTTGCGGAAGCGACGTTGCTGGAAACCTCGGCAGCACTGGTCTGCGCGGCAAACTGGCCTCCGATGACCGTCTCGGTCTTTTCCATTCCGTAATTCATTTCATTCACCTCTTGTTACCCCGCCGTTCTTGACGCCCCAGCGGAGTCAGTATGCCGAGTTTCGCCGAAGATTCCCGTTGACACAATGTCCGGTGCTCTGAGATTCTTGCCTCAGGCTCCAAAACAGCACAGGGTGCTAACTCCTTGCAGGTGAATATAATGGACGTGCTATCCGACGTCTTGCGTGTGGTCCGCCTGTCCGGGGCGGTGTTTTTTGTGGCCGAATTCTCTTCGCCGTGGGCGATTGAATCCCCACCCTCGAAAAGCCTCGCGTCACTGATCTTGCCGAGCGCTGAGTGCTTCACAATCTTTCATGTGCTCGCTGAGGGCTCTTGCTGGGTGAAGGTGAAAGGCGAGCCGCCGCTGCGGATGGTCTCCGGAGACGTGGTAGTTGTTCCCCAGGGGGACGCGCACCTGATGGGGAGCGATCTCGATCAGAAGCCTACGCCGATGAAAGTCCTTGTTCCGGTACTCCCCAGTCCAGGAATGGCTCCAGTAATCAGCGGCGGTGGAGGTGCGGTGGCACGGTTCGTGTGCGGTTACCTGCACTGCGACCAGAAATTCAATCCTCTTTTCAGCACGCTTCCAAGATTAATGTGCATTCGTAACCGCGAGGGCAGCGTGGTGCTCGAATCCGTCGGAGCTGCGAACCCGTCTTCGGATCGGCTGGTCCCGTTCCATGCCGGAATGTGGCTGAATACGACTCTCTATTACCTCATCAAGGAGGCGCACGCGCAAAACTCAAGCAGCCAGCTGATTCTAGGCCGGCTGACGGAGTTGATGTTTGTGGAGGTCCTGCGCCACTACATGGAGGAACTGGCTCCGGGTCAGAAAGGATGGCTGGCCGCCCTTAAGGATCCCTTTGTCAGTCGCGCTATCAACCTGCTGCACGCGGAACCCGCACGGGCGTGGACGGTCGAAGACCTGGCGCGAGATGCGGGTGGTTCGCGCTCAGCCCTGGCGGGCCGGTTTACAGACCTTATTGGAGAGTCACCGATGCGCTATTTGACCAACTGGCGCATTCACCTTGCAAAACAACTGCTCTGCGAAGGTCATCACAGCATGGCGGAAGTTGCCGAACGCGTCGGTTACGAGTCCGAGTATGCCTTCAATCGTGCTTTCAAACGTCAGGTGGGCAAACCTCCCGCAGCCTGGCGCAAGAAAGGCTCCGCCCTGCAGGCAGCGCAATAGAGACTCGCGTGCCCCGAATGCTTTCCCCTCGAGACGTGCATCTAAAAGTAC
>JAJXZM010000056.1 GCA_021780055.1 Acidobacteriota bacterium | reverse complement strand
GGCGGCATTGAGGCCGAAGCGGCCATGCTGGGCCAGCCTTATTACTTCCTGACGCCGCAGGTGATCGGCTTCAAACTTAAAGGCCGGCTGAAAGAAGGCGTGACGGCCACCGACCTGGTGCTGACCGTCACTCAGATGCTGCGGGCCAAGGGCGTGGTGGACAAGTTTGTCGAGTTCTTTGGCGATGGCCTTGCGCAAATGGCGCTGCCCGACCGCGCGACGATCAGCAACATGGCGCCCGAGTACGGGGCGACGATGGGCTTCTTCCCCGTGGATGCGGAAACATTGCGCTTCCTGCGCCAGACCGGACGCACGGACGAGGAAGTGGATCGGGTGGAACGTTATGCAAAGGAGCAGGGAATCTTCCGCAATGCTGAAACGGCCGATCCCGAATACAGCGACACCTTGGAACTGGAGCTTGAAACGGTTGTGCCGAGCCTCGCCGGCCCCAAGCGCCCGCAGGACCGCATTGCGCTTTCTAACATGAAGAGCGCGTTCCAGAAGGCGCTGACGGCGCCGACCAAGGAGCGCGGCCTGGGCCTTGCGCCTGATGCAGTGGGCCGCACCGCGACAGTGAGCTTTAACGGTAGCAGCGCAAAGATTGGCCACGGCGCGGTGGTGATTGCTGCGATCACGTCGTGCACCAACACCTCGAACCCTTCGGTGATGCTCGCAGCCGGGCTGCTGGCAAAGAAAGCTGTTGAGCGGGGGCTGAGCGTTCCGCCATACGTCAAGACCAGCCTGGCACCCGGTTCGAAGGTGGTGACCGAATACCTGAAGGCTGCCGGCTTGTTGGAATCGCTTGAGAAGATCCGGTTTGATATTGTGGGCTACGGCTGCACCACGTGCATCGGCAACAGCGGTCCGCTGCTGCCGGAAGTTTCGAAGGCAGTGAAAGAGAGTGACCTGGTGGCTGCTGCAGTTCTTTCAGGCAACCGCAATTTCGAAGGCCGCGTCCATCCGCAGGTGCGCGCCAACTATCTGGCCTCTCCGCCGCTGGTAGTGGCCTATGCGCTGGCAGGAACGGTGGATATCGATCTGCCCAATGAGCCACTCGGCAAGGACAGGTCAGGCAAGCCGGTTTATCTGAAAGAAATCTGGCCCACTCGCGAAGAGATCGTGGACGCCATGGACCGGGGAATCCGGCCGGAGATGTTCCGCGAGGTCTATGGAAACGTCTGGGACGGCAACCCCACTTGGAACGCGATCCCCGTGGCCGGCGGCGCGCTTTATCCCTGGAGCGAAGAATCCACTTATATTCAGGAACCACCATTCTTCACGGAGATGACAATGGAGGTCCTGCCCGTTGGGGACATCCGCAGTGCTCGCGTCCTGGCGCTGCTGGGCGATTCAATCACGACAGACCACATTTCACCTGCCGGGGACATCCCCGAAGACGGGCCAGCCGGCCGCTACCTGATTGAGCATGGCCTGAAGAAGATTGACTTTAACTCGTTTGGCTCGCGGCGCGGCAACGACCGCGTGATGGTGCGGGGAACGTTTGCCAACATTCGCCTGCGGAACCAACTGGTGGGCGGCAAGGAAGGCGGCTACACGGTCCATTTTCCTGCGCGCGAGCAGATGTCAATTTATGATGCGGCCACACGATACAAGCAGGAAGACGTGCCGCTGGTGATACTGGCCGGAAAGGAATACGGTTCCGGCTCGTCGCGCGACTGGGCGGCCAAAGGCACGGTGCTGCTGGGCGTGAAGGCAGTTCTTGCGGAAAGCTATGAACGTATCCATCGCGGAAACCTGGTGGGCATGGGCGTTCTGCCTCTGCAGTTCCAGCCGGGCCAGAACGCGGCTTCACTCGGGTTATCCGGAGACGAGGTTTTTGATATTACCGGGCTTGCGGAAAACATTCAGCCCCGCTCGGAAATCAGCGTAACCGCTGTAAGTCCGAACGGCGCAAAGAAGAGCTTCAAGGCGACCATGCGACTGGATTCCGAGGTCGAGGTCACCTACTACCGCAACGGTGGCATCCTGCCTGCCGTGCTTCGGAATTTCCTTCGGGAGGCCTGATCGCTACCGGTAAGGCAGCGGCCAGGGTGTTTCCACCCGCAGGACGCGGCAAACCTTGATTTGAGCAATGAACGCCCCAGGCCGCAAGCGGCTGAGTCCTGCAGGGTCTGGAGGGTGTCCTATGTTTACAAAAAACTAACTGAGAGGATTCTTCAGGTATGAAATCGTATAACGGAGTCCCCGTTCCTGAGAACGGCAAGGCAATTACCTTTACCGATGGCAAACTGGTCATTCCCGACAATCCCATTATTCCCTACATCGAAGGCGACGGCACCGGCCGCGACATCTGGAAAGCCACCTCGCGCGTCTGCGATGCGGCGGTGGAAAAAAGCTACGGCGGTAAGCGGCGAGTGGTCTGGTATGAAGTTTTCGCAGGAGAGAAAGCATTCCGTCAGTTTGGCGAGTGGCTCCCACAGGGGACGCTGGACGCCATCAAGGAATTTCACATCGCGATCAAGGGCCCTCTGACCACTCCAGTGGGGGGCGGCATCCGCAGCCTGAACGTGGCGCTGCGGCAGTTGATGAACCTTTACGCCTGCTGGCGGCCGGTGAAATACATTCCCGGAGTGCCCTCGCCCGTGAGGAACCCGACCAACATGAATGTGGTGATCTTCCGCGAAAACACGGAGGATGTCTATGCGGGCATCGAATGGCGGGAAGGCACAGACCAGGCGCGGCGTGCCATCGAGTTTGTCAATGCTCTGCTTAAAGAAGACAAGGTCAATAAGCAGGTCCGCGCCGATTCCGGCATCGGCATCAAGCCCATCTCCATTCTGGGGACCAAGCGGCTGGTGCGGCAGGGCATTCAGTACGCGCTCGACCACGGACTCAACCGTGTGACGCTGGTGCACAAGGGCAAC
>JAJXZM010000440.1 GCA_021780055.1 Acidobacteriota bacterium | reverse complement strand
TAAGCGTGACCGCCAGACGCGCTAGGTTCGCTGGCAGCAGCTTGATGAAGACCTGACGTATAGCGCCCAGGAACTCGACCGGGCCGTGGTCGCCAAGGACCAGATTCGGACGATTATCCGAACGTTCAAGGAGCGGCTCTTTACGGAAATCTTTCCTGGCCGCACCGATGTCCCCAAGACCCTGATCTTTGCCAAGGACGACAGCCACGCCGATGACATCGTCCAGATTGTCCGCGATGAGTTCGGCAAAGGTAACGACTTCTGCCAGAAGATCACCTACCGCACCAGCGTTGCCCGCGTGGTAACAAAGAAGACCCTCGAAGACGGTAGCGAGGTCGAGGAAGTCACCTATAAGAGCAATGGTCTCGACACCGATGATCTTTTGTCCTCTTTCCGCAACAGCTACAACCCCCGCATCGTGGTCACCGTGGACATGATTGCCACGGGCACGGACGTCCGTCCGCTGGAGATAGTCTTTTTCATGCGATCGGTGCGCAGCCGAAATTTCTTCGAGCAGATGAAAGGCCGTGGCGTGCGCGTGGTGACGGACACCGAGTTTCAGTCCGTCACTCCGGACTCAAAATCGAAAACGCATTTTGTCATCGTGGATGCCGTGGGGCTTTCGGAAGAAGAGATGTCCGATACTCACCCGCTCGACCGGAAACCCAGCGCCAGCTTTGAAAAGCTAATGGAGGCCGTAGCCATCGGCGTGCGTGAGCCGGATGTTCTTTCTTCCCTCGCTTCACGGCTGGCGCGGCTTGAGCGGCAATTGAACAAGGAAGATCACAAGAAGGTTGCAGAGTTGAACGGTGGCAAGCCGCTCACGGACCTCACCCGCGCGCTGGTCAATGCGCTTGATCCGGATGCCCAACTGGATGCCGCCCGCAAAGCTTCGGGCATGGAAGAGCCGGGCCCTGAACATGTTCAAAAGGCCGCAGCCGCGCTGCTGGACGAAGCGGCCAAACCCCTCGCTTCCAATCCCAACCTCCGCAACAAGCTGATCGAGATCAAGAAGTCTTACGAGCAGACCATTGACACCGTCAGCCAGGACCAGATTCTTGAAGCGGGCTATTCTGCCCAGGCCAAGGAAAAGGCAAAGATCCTGGTGGAGACGTTTGAAAAGTTTATTGAAGACAACAAGGACCAGATCACAGCCTTGCAGGTTCTTTACAGTCGCCCGTACCGTCAGCGGCTTACTTTCAAGGAGATCAAGGACCTGGCGGAAACTATCCAGCGACCGCCCCGTGCCTGGACGCCGGAGCTTCTCTGGCGTGCATATGAAACGCTCGACAGGTCCAAAGTTCGTGGTTCGGGCGGTAAACTGCTGACGGACATTGTTTCGATTGTCCGATTTACACTCCACCAGGAAGGTGAATTGCGCCCATTTCGTGATGAGGTTGACGAACGCTTTGCCAAGTGGCTTGCCGATCAGGAATCGAACGGTCGGAAATTCACCACTGAACAGCGCCAGTGGCTGGAACTGATTCGTGATCACATTGCCGCAAGTCTGGCAATTGATACAGACGATTTTGAATATGTTCCCTTCGCCCAGCATGGCGGCTTGGGCAAGGCTTATCAGGTTTTCGGAAAGGACTTGAATCCGTTGTTGAACGAATTGAATGAGGTGCTGGCAGCGTGAAGGGTGATACGGAATACAAGCATGGTCACCTGCCTGCCGGGTGGGTAAAGGCAACGCTTCGTGAAATCGCTCATCTGAATCCCCGCTTGCTCGAAGCGGAACCCAACGAAGATGAACTTGTTTCTTTCGTGCCAATGGCAGCGGTTGAGGCCGAAAGTGGTCGCATGGATCCCTCGTCAAGAAGGCTGTGGAAGGAAGTTCGAAAAGGCTATACGAGATTCCAGGAAGGCGATGTCCTCTTTGCAAAGATTACACCATGCATGGAAAACGGGAAGTTCGCGATTGCCAAAGATCTTTTTAATGGACGAGCTGCCGGGTCAACTGAATTCCATGTTATCCGGCCTAAAGACGGAGTAGACCGTAAGCTCCTCCTTTATTTCTTGCTCCGTACCTCGCTTCGACAGGACGCGCGGATCAGGATGAAGGGAGCAGCGGGTCAATTACGGGTCCCGCCAGAGTTCTTGGCTGAGATTGAATTCCCGATTCCTCCTGTCCGTGAGCAGCGCCGTATTGTCGCTGAGATCGAAAAGCAGTTCACGCGGTTGGATGCGGCGGTGGAGGCGCTGAAGCGCGTAAGGGCAAACCTGAAGCGTTATCGGGCCTCGGTGCTGAAGGCATCGTGTGAAGGGCGGCTGGTTCCAACGGAAGCAGAGCTTGCCCGCCGCGAGGGCCGCTCCTACGAACCCGCCAGCAAATTGCTTAAGCGCATCGTCACCGAGCGCCGCGCCCACTGGGAAGCCGACCAACTTACCAAATTCCGCGCCGCCGGCAAAGAACCCAAGGACGACAGGTGGAAGGCTAAATACAAAGAACCGGTTGCGCCGAATGCCGTCGACTTGACATCGCTACCGGAGGGATGGTCTTGGGCTTCGCTCGAACAGTTGTCGGCCGTGTTTGTGGACTCCGCACACAGGACGCCGCGCTATGGGTCCGCAGGTCTTCCAGCCCTGGGGCCGCGTGATGTAGTTTATGGGGTCATCGACTTAGAGAGCGCGAGGGTGGTTGACGAGAAAGAGTTCTCAATTCAGACCGCGCGCCGGATTCCTCAGGCAGGAGACGTGGTATATAGCCGTGAGCTCAGTTACGGCTGGGCGGCGCTCGTTCCAGAAAATTTGCGGGTCTGTCTATCACAGGGAATGTGCCTCTTCCGACCTCACGATTCTGTTTTAGTCAGTTTTCTGCTTCAAGTTCTCAACGGGCCCCCAGGGCGGGACCAAGCATCGAAATATGCTACGGGGTCCGCGCATCCGCATATAAACCTCAGCGACATCAAGGCGTACCATATACCACTTCCTCCCCTTGCTGAACAACATCGCATCATTGCCGAATCCGAGCGCCGCCTATCGGTCATAGATGAGCTGGAAATGCAGGTCGAGGCCGATCTAAAGCGGGCCGATCGGTTGCGGCAGGCAATCCTGAAACGAGCCTTTGAAGGGAAGCTGGTTCCGCAGAACCCGGAGGACGAGCCAGCCAGCATCCTGCTGGAACGCATCCGCGCAGAGAGAGGCAAACCCTTGTCGGCTGCGGTCACAAGTCGATAGGAGTGTGTTGACATCGAATGAGTCATGCCCTTACCGCAAACGAAACAACGATTCTCGCAGCGATCATTTCGGCTGTTACGTCGATAATTGTCACTCTGATAGCACTTCGGTTTGGACCAAACTACAAGCAGCAAATCATGGATCTCAACCAGGAAATCAAGGGGCTGGCAGGCACTCTGTCTGGCCTATTGGAGCGCCAGTCTTCAATTTCGGAGCTAATCCAAAAGCGCATGGAGAGCGATGCCGCTACGGCTTGGCAACCGACCGCGAGGATTGAGAGTGCTAATGGCGAAAGCTCTTTGATCTTGAAGGCAGATCGAGAATTTAAGCTCGTCAGAATTGCAGTAAAAGGCCCTTCGGGCGCAGAAATGTATGAGTTGCCGAAGTCACCCACCTGGGACCAAGTACAGTCAAAGGGATTCAGGGTACCGATTCCACAGAAGGGTCTGACGAATGTCTGGAACAACTCGGGCGGGCCTCGTATGAACTTGGTAACTGCAAGCATCGGCTATGAGGTTTCGCATGGCGATGTGAAAAGCCAATTTTCGTTGCCGGTCATGCTAAGACAGGAATTTATTAGGGACGGGACTGCATTGAACGCTTGGATTAAGGCAACGGGGTGAGCGCCGTGCCTTTTCGTTAAAAATGCCAGCAATAAAACCGGAAGCAGGAAGATCTAAGATTATGGTAAACACACCCTCGTCAATCGTTCAAAAGCTATGGAATTACTGCAACATCCTGCGAGATGACGGACTTTCATACGGTGATTACGTCGAACAGCTCACCTATCTACTTTTTCTGAAGATGGCCCACGAGCGCACCCAGCCTCCATGGAATCAGCCATCGGGCATTCCCGCTGATTACGACTGGCCGAGCCTGCTGGAACTGGATGGCGACGCCCTGGAAGTCCATTACCGCAAGACGCTTGAAACCTTGGGGCGTGAAAAAGGAATGCTGGGTGTGATTTTCCGCAAAGCCCAGAATAAAATTCAGGACCCGGCCAAGCTGCGCCGCCTGATCGCTGACCTGATTGACCGCGAACAGTGGACCATGCTGGATGCGGATGTGAAGGGCGATGCATACGAGGGTCTGCTGGAGAAGAACGCCGCCGATGTGAAAACCGGAGCAGGGCAGTACTTTACGCCTCGGGCACTGATTCGAGCCGTTGTGGACGCGGTGCGCCCCACGCCGGATGAGACTATCTTTGATCCTGCCTGCGGCACCGGCGGCTTCCTGCTGGCGGCCCATGAATACATCAGCGGCCATTACGACCTGGACAAAGACCAGAAGAAACATCTCCGCTACGAAGCGCTGGGCGGAATGGACATTGTGGATGGCGTGACCCGCCTTTGCGCGATGAATCTATTTTTGCACGGTATTGGCGGAGAGGTGTGCCCGGTGGAAACCGGCGACAGCTTGAACGCCCAGCCTTCCGAGACCTACGAAGTGGTCATGACCAATCCGCCCTTCGGAAAGAAATCGAGCGTGACCATCATCAATGAGGAAGGCGAGCAAAGCAAGGAAAGCCTGGTGGTGGTCCGTGACGACTTCTGGGCCTCCACCAGCAACAAGCAACTCAACTTTCTGCAGCACGTGAAATCTCTGCTGAAGATTCACGGGCGGGCGGCGATCGTGGTGCCGGACAACGTCCTTTTCGAGGGCGGCGCGGGAGAAACCATCCGCCGAAAGCTCCTGCAGGAATGTGACGTTCACACCCTGCTGCGCCTGCCGACCGGCATCTTCTACGCTCAGGGCGTGAAGGCAAATGTTCTGTTCTTTGACCGCAAACCGGCCAGCGAAAACCCCTGGACACAGACGCTGTGGATTTACGATTTCCGGACCAACCAGCACTTCACGCTCAAAACAAATCCATTGAAGCGGTCGGACCTTGACGAATTTGTCGCCTGCTATCATCCCGAAAACCGCCACGACCGCAAAGAAGCCGAGCGTTTCAGGCCGTTCACTTATGAAGAATTGATGAAGCGCGACAAGGTCAATCTCGACATCTTCTGGCTACGCGATGAAAGCCTGGAAGATTCGGCCAACCTGCCCGAACCGGATGTAATCGCTACTGAAATCGCCGAAGACCTGGAAGCAGCCCTCGACCAGTTTTCACAAATTGCGAACGACCTCGGACCGCGCTCAGCATAATCGCTGAGCAATAGGAAAGGATGAGTTCCAATGGGCCACAGACGATCTGGATCAATTCCAAAGAGCCAGAACTGGGCTGAAATCATTGCCGGGCTCGCTGGTGCTGCAGCCCCTGCAGGAGCATTGCGGATGAAGCGGAAAGTTATATTTCTAGCTGTATTAGTGATCTGCTCCAGCCTTGCGTTGGCCACGCAGCAAAGCGATTCGGTGGTCCGGTTGATGAAGGAATTTACCGAGGCTGACGGGCCCTCCGGTGCCGAGGGCCCTGTGCGCAAGCTTTACGAACGCGAGATGCGCGAGGCAGGCGCCGAGGTCTCGACGGACGGCCTGGGGTCTGTGATTGCAAGAGTTCCGGGCAATTCGGCGGGGCCGCGAATCATGGTTGACGCTCACCTGGATGAGGTTGGCTTGATGGTACGCGCCATAACGGCGGACGGTTTCATCAAGGTTCAGCGGCTGGGTGGCTGGCTGGGCACGAACATGGTGGACCAGCGGTGGACGATTCTTACCGCGAAAGGGCCTGTGCCGGCAGTAAGCGGGACACAGGACGCCCACATCGCCACGCCGGAATTGACCACTTGGTCCATCGACCCCTTAAACGTTTATCTTGACGTGGGCGCGCGCAGCCGGGCAGATGCGGAGGAGCTGGGCATTCGGGTGGGCGACCCCATTGCGCCAGTTAGCACTTTTCTCGAACTGGCCAACCATCGCTACGCGGCAAAGGCCTGGGACGACCGCATCGGGCTACTGGTCCAGATTGAGGCGTTGAGATTGCTCAAGCGCGAAGGCGCTACAACACCCAATGTGGTATTCTTCACCGGCACCGTCCAAGAAGAAGTAGGCATGCGCGGGGCGATGACCGCAGCCGAGGTCGTCAAGCCCGACGTTGGAATCGCTATCGAAGTCGGAATTGCAACAGATAGTCCCGGCACGAACACCGATCAGGCAGAAGAAAAGCTGGGCGCGGGGCCCGGCATCTTCGCCTACGACTCTTCAACTCTGCCCAATCGAAAACTGTTTGATCTCTTCGAGGAAGTTGCAAAAGCCAGTCACATACCTCTGCAAACTGACCTTGTGGTGCGCTACGGCGAGGACGCGTCGAGCATCCAGAAGATAGGCCGCGGTGTCCCCGTCATCAATTTTGTCGTTCCTGCCCGATACACACATGCCAATACCGGCATCATCGACCGCGCCGATTTCGACAATGCTGTTCGGCTGCTGGCTGCCGTGCTCAAGCGGCTTGATGCGGCAACGGTAAAGGACCTGACGAATTTCCAATAGGCGTGCTTCTAACCCCCAACATTGCAGACCCAGCACACCGAAAACAGCAACGGCTTATTCCGGTATATTTTGGTGTCACTTATGGAAGCCTTGCTGTTTTTTTATTTTTAATTTCGAGTTTCAAACAGCTCGCGGGTTTTAAGCCAATATAAAATCGCGCGAACTTGGCGGGGGGGACCCCCTTTTTGACTACGGGTGCCAAACGTCTCGCCAAGGCGCAATCCAAGCGCTTGGAGCGGTCTGGCTTGACCGCCTCCACTCACGACCAGTTTCTGTTCTCGTACTGTCAAGTGTTTCCCTGAGGTGCATGGTCGAGAAGGGCCTGCAGGAGCTGCAGCAAACTGGCCAACACGAGCGTGCTTCTCTTTCCCACAGCCATATAAAAAAGTAGATTTCTGCAAATATGTCTTGACAATCATACTTAGCGTTAAGTAAGATACTCGCATGAAGAAAAACCCACACGCAGCAGCCTTAGGGAAACTTGGGGGCAAGGCCAGGGCCCGGAAGACTACGCCCGAAGAGCGCAAAGCCTGGGCTCGTCTCGGTGGGCTCGCCCGTGCCAAGAAGCATTCCAAACAACAACTTACAAAATGGGCGAAGATGGGCGGTCGCCCTCCGAAAGAGGAATAGAGAAACAAGATGAAACGCGCAGCTATCTACGCCAGGGTTAGCACTCACAACGGACAAAATCCTGAAATGCAGCTCAACGAAGTTCGGGCTTATTGCAAACGTCGCCAGTGGGAGATTGCAGACGAATACGTTGACAAAGGAATCAGCGGCTCGAAGGAACACCGGCCGGCACTGGACCGGTTACTCTCGGACTGCCGTAAGCGGCGAGTGGATGCTGTAGTTGTATACCGTTACGACCGCTTTGCCCGTAGTGTGAGGCAGTTGGTTAATGCCTTGGAAGAGTTCCGCTCGCTGGGGATAGACTTTGTGAGCCTGCACGAGGGGGTGGACACATCAACACCCAACGGACGGCTGGTCTTTGGCATCTTTGCTTCGATCGCAGAGTTCGAGAGGGAACTGATCCGGGATAGGGTGCGGTCCGGACTCGCTGCAGCCAAGGCAAGGGGCAGACAGTTGGGAAGGCCGCGAGTCGCCGTTGACGAATCAAGGATTGCTGAACTCCGAGCCCAAGGTCGCGGCTGGAAGGCAATCGCTGCCGAACTCGGCGTGGGCGTCGGCACCATCCTTCGCGCCGCAAGACAATCTGATCAAGGGTTCAAAAAACCTCCCTGAAACCTCTCCTTTAAGTCCTGTATTTTCAGCACGCGATTTATCTGTTTCGGGGGTTCAGCAAACAAGTGTTTTCTGGCGACCGACGGATAAACCGGATGTTCAACATCCTCAATATGGCGGCCCGCAGTGTTCAGGCCATCTTCTTCGCTTGTCGGGAGCAACTCTTCGAGCAACTCGACGGGCGGCCCTTGTCCTTACAGGCGGCGAACAGCGAAGAACTGCCGTCAGCGTGAGGAAGGACAATACTCTGAATATCGCCGTAGACAATTCCTAATGCACCGGAATGCACTACAGACTACTTGTACACGCGCTAATACACGCCTCAAATTCTTTTGCTCCTGAATGTCCGCCTTTCTTGATCTCTACATAGGCTTCGGTCGAGCCCGGATTGAAAGGCGGTCCTTCCCTTGCCCCGACTACAGTTAGATGATCCAGATTCTTTAGGTGTCCATCTATCAGTTCATAAGCAAGCCCGCCGTTGCCCGCCTTACCCATACCCTTCCGCTTTCTTTTGCTTAAACTCAGTACTGTCCCATCATAAGTTGAACAGGCCCAATTGGATGCAGTGGTCTGCCCGTAGAATTCGGTCGTTGTACTGCGAGAAGGCCAATGAAATTGGGGTTTTCTCGAAAATGGTGACGCTGAGAATTTGCAGGATTTTGTACAGGCTGAGGTCCAGCTGGAGTTGTTTTTTCAGGATGGCTACCAGGACATAGACGGTGATGGCCACCCAGACCTGAGTCTTGACGGCGTTGGGCGAAGTGCCGTAGAAAGCCCGGATGCGCAGATGCTGTTTGATCCAGCGAAAGAACAATTCGACTTGCCAGCGGGCCCGGTAGAGTTGTGCGATGGTCAGGGCCTGGAGTCGAAAGTTGTTGGTGAGAAAAATCAGGCGCAACTGTTTCTCGGCGTCGAAGTAGTGAATGCGTCGCAGAGGCGCGGGATAGCGGAGAGAACTCTTGGGTCCGGTCAGACGAATGGTCTGATCGGAACGCACTCCGGTGGCATGATCCACCGGCCGCCACCCGCAACGACGGTAACGCGTGTCCAGTTGGGCGCGCGTGACGAAGAAGGCCGGCGTCTGGGTGATCTGGTAGAGGCGACGGTAGTCGAGGTAGTCGCGGTCGAGAAGATAAAACGCCCCGGCCTCCAGGCTCAGTTGGTCGAGCAGATTCACGTCGTGCACCTGCCCGCCAGTCACATAAACAGCGGGCGGAATGTTCCCGCGCAGATCGAGCAGCGTATGCAGTTTCACCGCACTCTTGCGCCGTCGGAACTGCGCCCAGGGGAAAAGTGTGAGGCACAGGTCGACGGTCGTGGAATCGAAGACGTAGACGGTCTGGTCCAGTTCCACAGCAAACGGATCGTGCTGATAAAGAGCCCGGGCCCGAGCGATGAGCAGACGGGCGAAATCGGCATAAATGCGCCAGTCGCGCTGCTGGTTGGCGTTGGCCAGGGTGTTGCGCGAGATGCCACCCCGAAAGCCCATGTGATAAAGCTGCGGGTGATGAGCGCGCAAGCAGGTCTCGATGTCGCGCAGACTCTCGCGGTAAGTGAGCTGGGCAAAGGCCAGGCACAAAAATTGATCCAGACAGGAGAAATTCTGCACCTTGTAGTCGCCCTGGTAGCGTTCGACACAACGACGAAATTCGGCGAGCGGAAGCAGGTCCATCAGTTGAGCAAAGATTGTTCGGCCACGGTTCATGCACCATCCCTCGGAACTTCTCGAAATGGCTTAAGCCTATCGCCAAATTCAAATCGATTTTGCTCATTTTCACAACCAACTCACTGCTTCCCTTGCACTTACACGGCTTCTCAAAATCTACATTGGGACGGTACTGGCTTAAACTTGCAAATCCAGAGTCCGGATGAGCACAGACCCATCCGGTTCGGTTTGGCCGGCGAGGTACATACGGCGGGCGATCTCTTCGATGGCCTGCCGGTTGACTCTGAAGACTTCCAACTTGTCTTTGTTGTCGCCGTGGAAGTGGTCGTCGAGGGTGGCCCCGCTTATCTCGCACCGCACGCGGGTTTCCCCATCTACTCCCCAGAAGCAGACGAGCCTTCGATCAAAATCGTACCACTCCTCCGGGCTGGGAAATTCCAGACCCCTCTCTGCTGTTTCTTCGGTATCACGCTGCAAATCATCCCTCCGGGCTCCTGCGTCTTCGAAACCTTCGAACGCCTCGCGCACAATGGCTTCGAGCATCCCGACTTCCTTGTCGGTCAGCTTGGCGAATTCTTTCGTTCGCCGTCTGTTGGGCAACTGGCCATTGTTCTGGCGGATGAACATGAGGAGGTTTTCGGCCAGCCGGTCCGGCATCTCGACCGTGTCCATGATGCGGCGCATCGCTTCATCGTGACGGCGCAGATACTCGATCTCGCGCGGCAGGTCCTGCTCCACTGTTCGCTGGACGCAAGAGTAGAGAAACTCCGCCGCCTGCGTGGCGTCGAAGTAACGGTACAGATCGGCCGTGTCGTTCAACACCTCGACATTGCGCTCCGGCGTCGGCCGCCAGTCGATGAATTCCATCAAGGGGCCTGAATGCGCCTGGAGCGTCTTGCGGTAGTCGTCAATCCGGTCATACATCACGGAGGAGACCGGAAACACCATTCCCGGCGGGGTGAATTTTCGCTCGGCAAGGACATGGTGGATTAGGCAGCGATGTATCCGCCCGTTCCCGTCCTGGAATGGATGGATATAGACAAATGCGAAGGCCGTCGCCACCGCTTGCAGGACAGGGTCGATGCCGTCCCCGCTCATCCGGTCATTGGCTTCCAGCATTGCCGTCATCAGATCCCGCAGGTCGGCCGGGCGCGCGCCTATGAATTCCGGCAGCGGATCGCCGTTGTGATCGCGCTCCCCGAGAAACACGCCGTCAGGCCGCAGGCCCAAATGCACAAACCGCGCATCCTCGATCAGCACCCCCTGCAACCGGATGATCTCCTCAAGGGTCAGGCGGTTCTTTCCTGCCTGCAGGACGGCACGCCCCCAGCGTTCCAGCCGCGTGCGGGGAGGGCGCTCGCCCTCGATTTCAAAGCTGGCCTTGCTGTCGGCAAGCAGGAGGAAGCTCGCCGCGCGGGCAACGAGGTGAGCACCCGTGCGGCCCAGCGTTTCGGCGGCTTTCTTTTCAAGGCCGCTGTCCGCAAATTCCGTCAGCAATTTGGTCCGGCGGATGATCGGACAGAATTTGCCAGTCCCCAGCAGGTTGTCGCGCACCCGATGGCGCTTCGACAGACGCGGGCTGGCGGTGGAGTAGCTTTTTTTGTCAAGGACAATTCCGTCTTTGGCGGCAAGGGTTGTGATGCGGGAAACGCAATTCCCCAGCTCATTGGCCAGATCGGCGTTGTAGAGTTCTTTCATGCGCACTTCCGAAAAATCTCCGTCGTCAAGAGTAGGTATCTCCCGCAAAAGATAATAGCGGACCGCATACGTCCCGTATTTTTTTACCATTTCATAGGGGTCAACGACATTTCCTTGGCTTTTGCTCATTTTCTGTCCGTTTGAGGTGATGAACCCATGA
>JAJXZM010000465.1 GCA_021780055.1 Acidobacteriota bacterium | reverse complement strand
TAGCAAGCACGAGCAAATCAATCTGGTGCTCCCTGGCCATGGCATTCAATTCTTCGGCCACCTCTCCGCGCGCCAGCAATACTTCATGAGGTATTGCCTGGAACCGATCGGATTCAGCCAGGGCGTTCAGCCGGCTGGAGCTTCCTCGGCGGAGATCTTCGAGGTATGGCACTGCCTCCGGAGACACCATCGGATAGGGCTGCGGGACAATCACGTGCGCCAGATAAACTTTGGATTCATACCTCCGAGCAAGCGCGATCGCGTGCGGAAGGCTGGCCTCGGAAGCAGGTGAAAAGTCTGTTGTCCAGAGGATCTTCTTCAGCTTGATGGGTTTTGCGGCAATGAGCTCCTGGATGGGGACCGCTTTGGTTTTCTCCATAGGTCCTCCTTTAGACTCACTTCTAATTAAAAGCTACCAGCGGCCCATTGGATGTGCTGTGACCCCAATCACAGAACAGAGTCCGTGGATTGAGGAGATACAACCCGGTGCGGATCAGGTATTCAGGAACATCACTTGGGGAGCTCACTGCGGCGACCCGCCGGTCACATTGATCCCCGTGAGCACACGGACACTCTTATCTGGACCAATGATAGATGGTCGTCTCCCGCTGGTTGTTCAAGACGCCTCCGTACTGGTGTCGGCGGGGCCCTGCTGCGGGGCTGGAATCAGAAATGGGCGGATGATGCCGTCATAAACAAGACCACCCGCAATTCCTCCGACGAGGGGCGCCAGGATGTAAATCCACCATTCATTCCCGCGAGGCCCCGGAAAAGCGATGGAGCCGTAACCCACCAGATAGGCAAACAACCTGGGGCCAAAATCTCTGGCGGGGTTCACGGCATCCATGGTCAGGGGGGCGCCGATCCCCACGATGGCCGCCACCGTTAGGCCGATGAACAATGCCGCCGTGTTGCTGCCTGGAGCCTGCACGCTCCGCGAATCAATCAGGGCGAGAATTGAAAGCAACAGGAACATGGTCAAAACGCCCTCGACCAGGAAGGCCGTGCCTGCCGTCACTTTTGCAAGATCCTGCGGCGTAACGCCAACGATGCCCGGATTGGGATAGAAGCAACTGAATACCATCATCAATTTTTGACTACCGGGCTGGCCGACGCTAACGCCCATCTTGCTGGCCGTTGGCGCCCAGAAACCATGCCAGCAAAAGAACAGCGTAAGCGCTGCGGTGAAAGCTCCCAGAACCTGCGACAGCACAAAGGGCACGACTTTCCGTCCCGGGAACTTGCGAAAGACTGCAAAGCAAGCAGTGACAGCAGGATTAAGGTGCGCTCCCGAAACACCGCCAGAGATGTAGACGGCCAACAGGACACCGAAACCCCACATCAATGCGACGCCGGTCAGATCGTATGCGTTCGTAAACACTGCGACGGCAACGGCGCCGTCTCCGACCAGCATCAAGACGAATGTCCCGACAAATTCCGCCACGCACTCACCCATCAGAGAACCTTTCAATGTCTTCATAAACGCTCCGCAGTTCAGGCCCTTGGGGATACTGACGAACCTGAGGATTTCGGCCAGGGGCTGCCAAGTCCACAACGCTCGGCCTTGAAACAGACAACCTCAGACCCGTTGGATTTTGCCACGGTTGTAGCCTGATTCCAAGCGGAAGAATACGCCTGAAGAAAGATGCCCGCCAGCGCAAGAGCGGAGGCCGATACCGAGAGACCTTTTCAGCTTTCGGTCGCTTCTGGCGAAATGAACATCCGGTTATCTTGGTTTGATGGTTTTAAAGATCTCTGAATTGACGGGCTTGAGCGGAACAGAAGAAGGCACGACGCGGACAAGGGTCTCAACCGGAGCGCTTGTGGGAGGCAGGCAGGCATAATTATTGCAGGCCTGATACGTGAACTTCCCGCGCAGGGCATACGATCCCGGCTTGGCCGAACTTTCGATTTTCAGAAGCGTCCCCAAGCGGACCTCACCTTCATAAACCGAAATCGGTGTGTCCAGGAAATCAAATTTCATAGGTTTGCCGTGGGGATACACAACGTTCTCCACCCTAAAGGCAGGAGAAGCGTCAAACTCAATTTTTGTTGGAATCAAATAGTCGAGCGAAGGCTTATGGTCGTTGATATGGTAGCCGGGATCGATCTGGGCCAACACGGCTAGTCTTGCCGTCTGGCCTGGGTGAACTGCATCCGTCGCCAGAAAGGCCCGCGTGGAAACAACCTTCGGCCCGCCCACACCGAAGGCCGCACCGGCAATGCCAAGCATTACGAATGCGGAGGCCAAAACGTGCAGCGCGCGCTGCATGAAGACGCGGTTAAGAATTAAATCCGTCATTAGGACTCCCGGGCAATTAGCACGAATTAAACCCACGGTTCCAGCGCGATTACCCTTGATGCGTTTTCACAAACTTGGCGTATTCCGCTTTCGCCGCCTGCAGGCTGACCTGGCAGGAAGAATCCACCTGCCTGCATTTGAGTGTTGTAAACCCGCAGCCGCACGAGCACTTTTGCTGCGACAAAAGCTTCTCAAACTCTTTGAGTTGTTCGGGGTTCAGTTTTGAAACATCAACCCCGGGAATCACGGAATTGACTTCTTCCGGCGTGCTGGTCTGAATATCCTTGGAAGCCGTATAGCCCACTGTCTTGAAGTCCCTTACTGCCTTGTCCGGTGGCGCGGCCAGCAACTCCCTGATCTCAGCTTCAAAAACTGAAGGATCTGTCAGGCCTACGTGTTTGGCGTAAATCCGCCCATCGCGGCCGATCAGGAAACTGGTGGGCAAGCCGAGAATCCCACCGTAAAGTTCGCCCAGCTTGTCCGAGCCCATAGCGACAGGGTAATTCATGTGGAAGGTCTGGTAAAATTGCCGCACCGGTTCCGGGCCATCATCCATGGAGACACCGATGATCGCCAGACCCTGGCTTCCGTACTTGTTTTGCAGCTGCAC
>JAJXZM010000163.1 GCA_021780055.1 Acidobacteriota bacterium | reverse complement strand
TTGGGCTGGCGCTCGATTGGAAATCGCAGTATGATTACGGCTTTCTTGGGGTTGGTTGTGCATCATTGCGATCATCAGGAATTCTTTTCGGGGCTTTGAAGAACAGTCATCGAGAAATGAAGCGGGTGATTCGGAGGGCGCCTTGAGGTGTGCCTCAGCCCAGCCTGCCGAGAATTTTAACCAGGAACCAACAACACCATCATGTGAGATTGCCGTAATGAATGTCAGCAAAATGAATAGACCGGCCAACGAAGTAATCTGGAGGGTTCTGGCGTTTGCGCTGGCCTTTGCCTTCATCGTCCTGGCGACCATGCCCTCTTCGGCGCAGGAGAATCCTCAACATGCGGTAAGGCACGTCCGGAAGTCACATGAACTGAAGCCTTCGCCGGCGGTGGAACAGGGCGAAAAAACCTTTGAAGGGAACTGCGCTTTTTGCCACGGCGAAGATGCTACCGGCGGACGCGGGCCGGACCTGGTTCGTTCGGCGCTGGTCGCACACGATAAGGACGGGAATCTGATTGGTCCGGTCATCCTGAACGGCCGGCCCAGCAAAGGCATGCCGCCGCTCCATTTGAGCGACGCGCAAATTACCAGCATCGCCGCGTTTCTCCACTACCGGCAATTGCAGGGGCTGGCCTCCGCAAGCGTGCCGAAAGACTATGCGTTGAAGTGGCTGCTGACGGGCAACGCCGCCGAGGGAAAAGCATTTTTCAATGGCGCGGGCGGATGCAAGAGTTGCCATTCGCCCACGGGCGACCTGGCGCACGTGGCGTCAAAGTTCGAACCGCTGAAGCTGGAAACGCAGATGCTTTATCCGCATAGCAATGTGCAGCGGACCGTCGCCGTGACGCTGCCCTCCGGCCAGAGCGTCGAGGGTACGCTCGTACATCTGGATGAGTTCACCGTGGCCCTGCGTGATTCTGCGGGCTGGTATCGCTCTTTTGCGCTTGATCAGGTAAAGGTGAGCGTCCATGACCCGCTTGCGGCGCATCGCATGCTGCTCGACAAATTGACCCAGGCGGATGTTCACAATCTCTTTGCCTACATGGAAACTTTGAAATGAGGACGTCGTTGATGACATACCGTAGCTGCTCCCGCTCTGTCAACATCCGCGGGCATTGGGGAGATTCGATCTGCAATTCTGCCTTGACCGTGGTTTGCAGTTTGTTGCTGTCGGCTATTGCCGCGCAGGCACAGGGGCTTCCTTCCAAAGCATTGCTGGAACCGCCGACCACGTTCTGGCCCACGTATAACGGCGACTACTCCGGGCGCCGATTCAGTCCTCTGAAGCAGATCAACTCATCGAACGTCAATTCGCTGGCGCTGGCCTGGCTGTTCGCGACCGGGACTCAGGGAATCAAGTCAACTCCGCTGGAAGTAAACGGCATTCTCTATTTCAGCGTGCCGGACAACGTCTGGGCGATTGACGCGCGCACGGGCCGCGAGATCTGGCACTACTACCGCAAGTCGGAGGGTGACCACATCGGCAACCGCGGCGTCGGCATGTGGCATGACCGGCTTTACTTTACCACGCCCGACGCGCGCCTCGTCTGCCTCAGCGCCAAAGACGGCAAGCAGATCTGGATTGTCAAGCTCGCCGATGCAGACCTCAAATATTTCGCAACGATGTCACCGCTGGTGGTCCACGACCACGTGATCGTTGGCGTCTCCGGCGACGTCACGGACATTCCGGGCTTCCTCGATTCCATTGATCCGGAGACGGGAAAACTGCAGTGGCGATGGTGGGTTGAGCCGATGCCCGGCGAGCCCGGCGCCAAAACCTGGCCCAACGTCGATGCCATGCGGCACGGCGGCGGCATGACCTGGATGAGCGGTACCTACGATCCCGAACTCAATTTGATTTACTGGGGTACGGGGAATCCCAACCCGGTGCTGGTGGGGCAGGCGCGTCCCGGCGCGAACCTCTACACGTGCTCGATTGTGGCGCTCAACCCGGACACCGGCAAAATGGTCTGGTATTACCAGGCTTCGCCGCATGACGTCCACGATTGGGACAACGTTGAAACTCCCGTGCTCTTCGACGGCGAGTTCAATGGCAAGCCCATGCACCTGCTGGCGCAGGCCGCGCGCAACGCCTTTTTCTTCCTGCTCGACCGCACCAACGGCAAGCACCTGCTGACCGCTCCGTTCATCGATCAGACGTGGTCTTCTTCCTATGACGCCGAAGGCCATCCCATTCCCAAGCCGCACACGGCCCCTTCGCCCGACGGCGCTCTGGTTGAGCCCGCAACAGAAGGCGGCACCAACTGGATGGCTCCCAGCTTTGATCCCCAGACCGGCCTCTTCTACGTGACGGCCACGCGGACTTTCAGCATCTATTACCTGACGGCGCGCGGCAAAGCCGAAGGTTGGGGCGGGCGCGACCGCGGGCTCTGGTCGGATACGGCCACGCGCGCCATCGACTACAAGACCGGCAAGATTGCCTGGACGCATGAACTCGGCCGCGGCGGCTCCGCAGCCGGCAACCTCTCGACGGCCGGGCATCTGTTGTTCACTGCCGACAACGCCGGCAACCTGCTGGCACTCGATCCGGCCACGGGCAAGACGCTGTGGCATGTGAACGCCGGCGGGCGCATGGATAGTTCTCCCATGACTTACATGCTTGACGGGCGGCAGTACGTGGTGGTGGCTGCGGACGACCGGCTGATGGGCTTCGCGCTGCCCGAGCGGCCCGCGGAGTCCGGGACGCAGTCGGCCGAGCGCTGAACCCTCGCACAGGAACAGGCGAATTGTAATTTCTACCCACTGTTCCGAAATGCCACAGGTTTTTGAACAGCAATGCGAAATCCACGTGTAAATAATTAAATAAGTATTGTGTTTTCAATGCATTACATTTTTTAGAATTTTCTCTTATAAACGTCCCATACGTCCCATTCGGGGGCTTTCGGGCAAACTA
>JAJXZM010000471.1 GCA_021780055.1 Acidobacteriota bacterium | reverse complement strand
CGATGGCATTGTTCTCGCGCTCGGCACGATACCCCCAACCATCAAGGATGATGAGTACAACAGGTTTTGGTATTTTCATGACTCTCTTTTTAAGATTGGGATTGCGGACCAGAAGTTAGCGAAGGCTGCAGAACTTTCGCTTCGTGCCTTTAATTCAGCGTTCTTACACTAATCCCTGGTCACTTATCACCGTCCGCTGCATCAATGCTACGCGCAGGCAACGGCGGCTTTGCCCAGGAATTCTGCGGATTCGCCAAGTTCCTCTTCAATGCGCAACAATTGATTGTATTTGGCAATCCGGTCCGTGCGGCTGGCCGAGCCAGTCTTGATCTGCCCGGTCTGCAGGCCAACCACGAAGTCGGCGATAAAGGAATCTTCAGTTTCACCGGAACGATGCGAAACCACCGAGGTATATCCGTTTCGCCTGGCCAGGTCGATAGCGGCCATCGTTTCAGTGACGGTCCCGATCTGGTTCAGCTTGATCAGAATGGAATTGGCGACTCCCTCGTCTATCCCCTGCTTTAACCGCTCGGTGCTGGTAACAAAAATGTCGTCGCCCACGAGCTGTATCTTGTCATCCAGCTCTTTCGTCAACTTTTTCCAGCCTTCCCAGTCGTCTTGGGCAAGACCATCTTCAATGGAGATGATGGGGTACTTTTGTACCCATTCGGAGTAGAGCTCCACCATTTCTTCGGCGGACTTCTTCGACTTGTCCGACTTGTAGAAGACGTACTTGCCGTCCTGGAACATCTCACTGGCCGCCGGATCGAGCGCAAGTGCTATGTCCGAACCCGCAGAATAGCCCGCGGCCTCAATGGCCTCAAGGATCAGTTCTACCGCCTCGACGTTGGACTTCAGGCTGGGAGCAAATCCGCCCTCGTCGCCCACGGAGGTCGAATAACCATGCTCTTTCAGAATTTTCTTCAGCGTGTGGAAAGTCTCCACACCCATCCGCAGAGCGCTGGAAAAAGTCTCTGCGCCCACCGGCATAATCATAAACTCCTGAAAGTCCACCGTGTTGTCCGCATGGACACCGCCGTTCAGCACATTCATCATGGGAACCGGCAGCAGGCGCGCGGAAATCCCGCCCAGATAACGATAGAGGGGCAAGCTGGCCGAGCGTGCTCCTGCACGGCAGACCGCCATGGAAACGGCAAGAATAGCGTTCGCGCCCAGGTTGCTCTTGTTGGGCGTGCCGTCCAGTTCAATCAGCCGCTCGTCAATCTCAGACTGTCGGCTGGCTTCATGGCCGCCCAGTTCGCGTGCAATCGTGGTGTTAATGTTTTCCACGGCCTGCAGCACGCCCTTGCCCTGGAATCGCCGCTTGTCGCCATCCCGCAATTCAATCGCTTCATGTTCCCCGGTAGATGCGCCGGAAGGAACCGCAGCCCGCGCCGTAGCCCCATCGCGAAGACGGACTTCCGCCTCGACGGTCGGGTTCCCACGGGAATCAAGAATCTCGCGTCCTACAATAAGGTCTATTTCAGCCACTCAAGTTTCTCCTTTACTGAATATCAAAACTGTTCATTCTAACATAGACCCCGATGATTACCGTGACAGGGAGCACACTGTATGCCGCGGGCACCCTTGATGCGCATGAAGCTGTACTCCATGCTTTCAGCAGCAGCCAAGCACTGGTGTTCACGAACATCCATGGACTGTGCCCCTGCGCGAAAATGAAATCCGAAGACGTCGTCCGCGCCGTTGCGGCTGGGCACATACACTGGGTGAAAGGTCGGCGACCCTGAATCGTCCGCCGCCTGGGTGCGTGAGTTACAATTGAGAGGCTCATTATCCACTTCTCTGCAACGGAGGATAGGATGGCAACGTTGGGCCTGGTTGAATACAAGGACGCAACCCCGGAAGTTCGGGCGGTGTATGACGACATCATGGCGACGCGCAAGACGGACTGGATCAACAATTTCTGGAAGGCGCTGGCGCACGATCCCGTGACCTTGAGGCGGACATGGCAGAGCATCAAGGAGGTCATGGCGGAGGGAGCGTTGGATCGCCTTACCAAAGAGCTGATCTACGTGGCCGTGAGTGTCACCAACCAATGCAACTACTGCATCGCTTCGCACACCGCAGGCGCGCGCAAGGCCGGCATGACGGATGCCATGCTGGCGGAACTGATTGCAGTGGTCGGCATGGCGAATGAAACCAACAGCCTGGCCAGCGCCTCCCAAGTTGAAGTGGACCAGGAGTTCAAGAGGTAGCCGCCAGCAGACAAGAAGACCAGGAACCGCAGGCCATAAAAGCCTGCGCTTGTATCTACTAGAACGGGGCTCCAGCAACCTGCTAGAGTGAGGGGAACTGCTTCCCAGACGCTTTGGGGAAAGGAATTATCCGTGGCGGCATTCATCGGTTTGCTCGGAGTCGGCCTCTTGGGTGCCATCCTGTGGGATGCGTTTGAGACCATCATTCTACCGCGGCGCGTTACGCGGCGCTTTCGGCTGACCGGCGCGTTTTACCGCTACACCGGAACTCCGTGGCTTGCCATCGCACGTCGCATCAAGTCTGCCAAACGACGCGAAGGCTTCTTGAGTGTTTTCGGTCCTCTTTCCGTGCTGATGCTTTTCGGAGTATGGGCTGGCGGTCTGATCCTGAGTTTCGCCATGGTGCAATGGGCGGCCGGCCACATGATGGGCGAACCGTGGACGGTGCAGTCATTCGACACGCAACTTTACATGAGCGGCACCAGCTTTTTTACACTGGGGCTGGGCGACGTGACCCCGCACACGCCTTTTGCGCGGTTTGTGACCGTGACGGAGGCCGGTATGGGATTCGCCTTCCTGGCGGTCGTTATCTCCTATCTGCCGGTGCTGTATGGAGCGTTTTCTCGCCGCGAGGCCAATATATCCCTGCTCGATGCGCGCGCCGGGTCGCCACCAACCGCCGCGGCACTGCTGCGCCGTCATGTCCGGCAGCA
>JAJXZM010000559.1 GCA_021780055.1 Acidobacteriota bacterium | reverse complement strand
GAAATGTGCTGCCGCTCAGAATTCCGGCCCCGGGTTGGCGGTGGGAAATGCGGCCCTCAATGTCAGCAGTCATTTGGAGCGGGGCCTGGCGCCTCACTTCTTGATTTTGTATCCGTCCTTTTGCCAATCCTCGATCCGGCAGAACGATGTGGCCTGAAAGCCCATCTTCCGGAGTTCCAATGCTGCGCGGGAACTGCGCCCTCCGCGGTCGCATGTCGTGACAATGGTTGTCTCCTTTGTGATGTGCATTTCCTGTATCCGCGGGGAGAACTTGTCAATCGGAACGTTGACGGCTCCGGGAATATGCCCCTTTGCGTATTCCTCTGGGGTACGCACATCCAGCACAAGAACTTTTCCTTTGGCGCCAAGCATCGAGTGGAGATCCTTCGCAGACGTTTCCGGCACGCCCGAAGCGACCGGCGGATGTTTCTGGGGAAAGGCCGCCAGTGACACTGTGAGCACGCAGAGGACAGCTGTGCCCAAAACAGTTTTCAATTTCATAAGCCCCCTTTCTTTGCAGCGGTTCGCTAGCCCAGCCACTGGGGGTTCTGATACGTGCCGTCGTAGGTGTGGGTGGTCTTAAAAGGTTCAAGCCCGCCATTGGCCGCGGCTTTAGCGGTCTTCGCCAGCAACTCTGCCACCTGGCTCTCGCTCATGGGCTTAAAGGTTCGTACCGCTTCGAGACCCTGTTCCAGGCGCTCCAGCGTCTGGCAGCCGTTAATCACCACGGAGGTCGGCAGATTCATCGCGTAATGCAGGCAATCGATGGCCGGCAGCACGTTGTTGCGAGGAATGGCCCCGTCTGCCAGCGGCTTCATGCCCAGCACGCCAATGCCGTGCTTTACGCAGACCGGGACAACTTCCTTCTCAAAACTGTGGTAATGCGCGTCAAGAACATTCAAAGGCATCTGGACCGCGTCGAAGGTAAAGGAATGCTGGAAGCCCGTGTTCAGCATTTTCAGGTGGATGGCCGGGTCCTTGTGCCCTGTGAAGCCGATGTAGCGTACCTTGCCCGCCTTGCGGGCGGCCAGCGCGGCCTCAAAGGCGCCCTTGGGCCCGAAGATTCGGTCCGGATCTTCCATGCGGATGACTTCGTGGAACTGGATCAGGTCAATGACATCGGTCTGGAGGCGCTCCAGGCATTCGTTCAATTGCTTTTCCCACACGTCTTTCACCTGGGCGTCAGTCTTGGTCATCAGGAAGACTTTCTTCCGGTAACCGTCCCTGAGCGCCTTGCCCATGCGGACCTCGCTGGCACCGTCGTTATAGTCCCAGCAGTTGTCCATGAAGGTGACGCCGTTGTCGATTGCTGTGCGGACCAGCCGGACGCTCTCCGGCTCGGTTAACTGCATGGCAATGTGATACCCGCCCAACCCAAGCAGAGAAACCTTTTCACCGCTGCGTCCAAGCGTCCTGTAGATCATTTCCTGTGATTTTGTAGCCGCCAATGTTTGCTCCGTTGCTAAGGGAGTCAGGCTGCCGCCCGTCACGCCCGCAATTCCCACCGCCATTCGACCCAGAAAATCCCGCCGCGTCGGCTTATCTTCCTTGTCTCGCATGCGATGGCCTCCCGCAGTTGAAAGGTTCCCCAAAATAGAAGATTGCCAGACCTTTGAGCCAATGCGTGAATCATATCATGGCTGCGGAAGGGGTTCACCGGCGAATTAGCCTCAGCGCTTCCCCGCCGGCTTGGGCCTGCGCTGAGAGTGGATTATCACCTGGCAAACATCGTAGGATTAGCGACGATACTGGACGCGCAGGATGTCCCGGCGTGCAGGGACAATCCCGCGTCCACCGATTCAACCCTGTGAGAAGGAGCGGCGCATGCACTCTACAATCTGGACCGACATGTTTCTTCCGGGCCTGCCGGTGATTGAAAAGATCCTTCGCGCAATGATCGTTTATTTCTTCCTGGTGGTGGCCTTGAAGTTGGCCGGCCGACGGGAACTGGCGCAACTGAACGCTTTTGACCTGGTTGTTCTGCTGACCATTTCGAACACTGTTCAGAACGCCATCATCGGCAACGACAACTCGGTTAGCGGCGGCCTGATTGGCGCCACTACGTTGATAGTGGTCAATTACCTGGTTGTGCGCTTCTTTTTTGAATACAACCGGCGACACCGGCATGTCGGCGGCCCCGGGATTGTCTTGATCGAGGGCGGCAGGGTCCTGCAGGATGCGTTGAAGAAAGAGTTGATCACCCTGGACGAACTCAAGGAAGCGGCAAGCCGTCAGGGTATTGGGTCGCTTTGGAAGGTTGAGCGAGCGGTTATGAATCCGGATGGTTCTTTCGCATTTGTGCAGAAGAAGGACCACGGCGGGGTCGAGGGGTATCAGGAAATTCTGACCCGGATTGACCACCTTGCCGAACTTGTTGGCCGGATGCAGCCGGGCGGCGGGGCGGCGGGAAGGTGAGCGCCTGGCTCAGCCGCGTGTATATTCGACCCCGAACAGAGTGATTTCGGCCGGGGACAGGCTCTGGACCCGGGCGATCCTGGCCGGGAGAAAAACATTTCCTCCGCCGGACGAAAACGGGATTGCGACGTCGATGACCCATTCCACTTCGTAAGCGCGGCGGCCCTCAAAGCAGAGGCCGGTGCGGGAGACATTGCGGACCTTGACCAGTTCTTCGCCGTGCTTATGGCTTCGAATGCAAGCGAGGGTCCGGATTTCGCGGCGAAGTTCACGGCGGCGCTCCTGCCCGTCGGGGAGGGCCTCTTCAGCGCCAGCCTCGGCGGGCGGGAATGGCTCAAAGGCCTTCCTCCAGATTGTGGAGTCAGTGCAGCGCCGGCAGAAGCGGGACAATATTTCGTTGGTTTCCAGAACTTCCAACTCAAACGCGTCCAGATAGACCAGTTCCCGCGTGTGACATGCCAGGCACTCAAGAACAATTCGGCCCACCGCGCCGACCGAATCGCCCCTGTGAGGAAACGTAATGCCCCAGGGA
>JAJXZM010000313.1 GCA_021780055.1 Acidobacteriota bacterium | reverse complement strand
GTCGCTCGGGGTCCCGGCGCAAACAGTTGCGCGCGATTTCAAGAAACGGCGCCGGCAGCGATTGGGGCAGCAGCGGCTCTCCATCTTTAGTCTCAGGCGGTGCGGGTGGATGCTGCGTCAGGGCCTCAACCAGCGTTATGCCAAGCGACCAAACGTCCCCGGCCGGCGAATATGTTCCGCTTGCCGCCTCGGGAGGATCGTAGACTCCCGGCGTTCCCCGGCCGGTGCTCGACTCGCCGATTCCGCAGAGCCCGTCGATCGAGAGTTTCAGTTGATTATCGACACCCATGAGGTTGGTGGGTTTCAGGTGGCCGTGGACGAAACCTTTGCCGTGGAGGTAGGCGAGAGCGTTCAGAATCAGCCGGAGGGTTTCTCGTGTTTCCTTGGGTGGAAGCGGTCCGCTCCGAAGAATTTGCGACAGGTCCACTTCGGCGTGTTCCATCACCACGTAGAGCAGGTCCCTTTTTCCAAGCCGGCAGCGCCCCATCTGAAACAGATGGACCAGTTGAGGATGGGACAGCTTTGCGGCCGCCTTCCACCGGGAGATTTGGAGTTCCGCGTTCCCAGCGCCCGCCGGGATCAGTTTGATCGCGGCTTTTTCAAGTCCTCGTTTGCGGTCCTCCGTAAGAAACACGCCGCTGCGTCCCCGGCCGCCCAGGTACTGGCGCAGATGGAATTCGCCGTTGACAACCTGGCCTTCCCATTGTTTCCAATCCTGGGTCATATTGCCGCCTGCCGGTCCACATGCGCCAGCGTCATCCTGCCCGCTGCGCCACTCCGCCATTTTAACCCACTCAGCTTCACTGAAAGCAGACATTAAAAATTGATATTTGCGGCACCCGTGGGCCGCCTCATGGCTGGCCCGCCCGTATTCCCAGGAAAACTCCTGAGCTTATAAGTCAGAATTTTCCTGATCCAGGTCGGGAAAACGCTGGCCGTGTCTGGAGATCTTTCCGGACGCGTACCGCATTGCGGGGTTTTCCGCCCTCTTTTTCGGGTTTTTCCCGTCGTCATTTGCGGATTCTTCATCGATTGACCTAAAGACAAAGTGGGGTCACACTAGCCATAAGAACGTAAAGCCTCTGTGGGGCGGTTTAAGGGGGTGGATCGTGGCAACATCACGCATTGCGTTCCAGACGCAAATTCCCTTGGGCATGCCTGACGGTGCGACCAACACACACGTCAGGAAGCAAATCCAGAGAATTCGACTTTCAAAAGGGTGGACCCGATACGACCTGGAAGAGGCGGCGGGAATAGCCGCCGATTCGCTGGAGGACCTGGAAGCGGGAATTCGCCGCATCAGCGTGGATACCCTGCAAAAGATTATCGAGGCCCTTGAGTGTGACATCGCGGATGTGTGGCCGTCCGTGGATCGCGTCAGCAACGTGCAAAGCACCCTTCCAAACGGGCAGGCAAGCGACCCGCTCAATTTCTCGCGGCTGGCTGAGATACACTCGCTCACCCAGGCGGAAGCATCCTGCATGTTCATAAGGAACGACAATCCCGTTCTTACCGGGACAGCAGCCAAAGAAGGGCCAGCAACCGGGTTCCAGGTGCTTTCCTCAATCAATCTGGAGAAGGACGAAATGGAGTGGCTGTTCCGCAACATTAGCGAGGGAGCGTCCACCGGCCCGTGGGTCACTTACCTTTACCGTGCGAACGGGCGCGGCTTGTATCTGTGTATCAAAAATGGCTGCCTGACGTTCTGGGCTGAAAGCTTTATTGAATGTTGCCTCTCCGCCTGGCTTGCCGTTCCTGCCACTTGAGTTGGCAACAGCGCAGGCAGACGCCGGCGCAGATGCTCGCCTTGCAGCGACTCCGGCCTCGCGGAGTGCACTACTCTGCGGATATTTTCTTTCTTTGGCTGAAAATTCGAGCCTAATGGCGTAAGTTCTCGAACGCTTTTTTGGTGGCAGCGTACAGAGCTTTCCCTGCTTCCGTCTGATCAGTGTGTGTCCGGTTCAGCAGTTCGCGATAAAGGGCCTCACCTTGTTCGGCATGTCCCAGGCGGATCTCCAGGCTTCCCACCAGGAGCGTCCATAGCGCATTGCGGGGATATCGGCTTTGCAATTGCTGGAAAAGTTCCAGCGACTTGGCAAACTGTTTTTCATTGGGGCGGGAATAGTCCTTGGCCAGATAAAACAGGGCTTCGCCGCGCGTCAGTGCGCCGTTTTTCGCCGCAGATTCGATTTCTTCAAGCCCTCTTATGCGGCTTCCGCCCGGCAATCCGATGAACAGGCGGAGGAATTTGACGATGGTGGGCAGCGTATCGACAAAATAGTCATAGAGTCCCAGGCCGAGGTAGGCGTCATGGAGGTTTGGGTCCTCCTGCAGGGCCGTCATCAGAAGCGACCGCATCTTCCTGGCGGCCCGGGCTGTTGCCAGATTGCTGCTTCGCATCGCCAGGAGCCTTGCGCGGAGGGCATAAGCCAGGCCTTCATAGAGATGATTTCTGGCCACATTTTGCCGCGCGCGGATGTTTGCTTCGGACTTGGAAATTGCCTCATTGACAAGCTTCACAAATTGCGCGTCGTAGGGTGAGGTGGAATTGGGCTCGACCTCAAAGACATCCGGATCAACCAGGTTGCCGGTAGTCATGTAAATCTTCCACCAGATTGCGTCTGCTTCCAGCAGATCGCCCAGCGGCGAGTCCGGTTTATCAGCTTTGATCTCCCGGAATATCTTGAGGGCGGCATCAATCTCGCCGTTCAGCAGCAGGTCAAGGCCCTGTTGAGCGTCCCTTATTCGTTCTGCTTCCGGCTTTTGCGGGCGTGCCGCGGCGCACACGGCCGTGCCGCCCAGCAACACTGCCAGAAACACAATCAGCAGGGCCTTTATTGTTTTCAGGTCCCTGAACGGGTGACAAAGGGCGTCAGACTGCTGCAACTCCGCGGTCTTTCGCATTCCAAATGAAGAACCCTTGCGGCTTTTGTCCCACTCGGGTTCGTCCCTC
>JAJXZM010000053.1 GCA_021780055.1 Acidobacteriota bacterium | reverse complement strand
GCCAATGGCAATTACTTGAATGTGTGCCCGCGTGGGAAGGCAACTGGACATGGGATTGTTTCCTGGCTTTTGCCTGGGAGGATTCCGCAGGCTCTCGGCTGCTGGTGGTAGTGAACTATGCGCCCAACCAAAGCCAGTGCTATGTCCAATTGCCTTTCAAAGATCTCGGCAAAGGGAAATGGCGGTTTGAAGACCTACTGGGGAATGCTGTTTACGACCGTGATGGTTACGATTTGCAGTCACGCGGGTTGTATCTAGACGAGCCCCCTTGGGCATCTGCAGTCTTCGCGCTGACAACTGAGTCGGAAGGTAACAACTGCAATGCTTCCGCTTAGAGCGAGAGGTCAGACTTCATGGCAGAGCGGCCCATTGGCACAGCCATGCTGTATTTCGACTGTTCACCGGGACTCAATCCATTCTTTGGAAAGGGTAGTCTCGTGTCGTGGCTAATAACAACCGAGGACGTTTGTTCCAAGATTGACCCTCTTCTGTTGATTCCCCTCGGCGTTTTCATTGGGGCATCTCCCGTTGGTCTGGATTCTTGGAGGAATTCACGGCCTATAAGATCCCTTGATTGCCTGCCGGCGGGCTTTGGCATAGTCGGGGAAAGTGGTCGACCCTTCATCAAAAGGGACTAATGGTCGAGTGGAGGAGAATATGAAAGACCACCACACACGAAATTCGAAAGGTGGCTGCGCGATGGTACTAACATTCGTGGCTCTCTTCCTCCCAGCTGTGGTTGTCGCAGGCCACCCGCAACAGGAAGCGCAGGTTGCCGGCATGGTTAAGAGACCCATAAAGGCCGTCGGCTATCAGGTGGGTGGCGGTGGAACGAAAGTAGATCTTATTGGCAATGAGCTATTGCCGCAAGCCAGCGGAGAAGCAGAGGTCGAGGCGCGGAAAGGTATAACGAATATCGAAGTTTCTGTCAAAGGTCTTGCTCAACCCGGAAAAATCAGTAACGAATTTCTCACCTATGTTCTATGGGCTGTGTCTCCGGACGGACGGACAATCAACTTGGGCGAAATCCAGATTAACAAGGCCGGCGAGGGTAAGCTCAAGGCCACGACACAGCTTCAGACTTTCTCTCTCTTCGTCACCGCCGAGCCGTATTTCGCAGTCGCTCACCCAAGCGAACTCCTTGTTCTCGAAAACGCCACTCGGAAGTCCACAAAAGGGAAAATTTTCGTTGTTAATGACTACAAGCTCTTGGAACGCAGGCAATACGAGACATTGGGGAACCCTCTGGCGCTCTCGGTGGATCTCAAGAATGTTCCACTGGAAATGTATGAAGCACGGAACTCTGTCGAAATCGGCAAATCGCGCGGCGCAGAAAAGTATGCCCCGGAGATTTTCTCAAAGGCCGAGGCCAGCCTGAAGATGGCAGAAAATTCGCTGGCCAGCAAGGCCAGCAAGAAGGAAATCATCTCAGCAGCCAAGCAGACGGTGCAATTTTCGGAAGACGGGCGCGCCCTCGCCGTGAAGCGGGAAGATGCCGAGCGCATAGAGCAGGATCGTCAGGCGGCAGCCGCTAAGGCTAAGGCTGAAGCAGAAGCTAAGGCAGCAGCAGAAGCGGCGGAAGCCAAGCGGCACGCCGATAATGAAGCTCAGGTTGCTGCCGCAAGAGAAGCAGAGTTAAAGGCAAAGGAAGGGGCTGCCAGAGCAGAAGCCGAGCGGGCCCGCAAAGTCGCCGAAGCACTTCGTGCGCAGTTGCTGGACCAACTCAACAGTGTTTTGCAGACCCGCGATACGCCCCGAGGATTGGTGGTCACAATGGCAGACGTGCTGTTTGACACAGGAAGATACGATTTGCGCCCGGCAGCTCGGGAACGACTGGCCCGACTGTCAGGGATCATTTCGTCTCATCCCGGACTGATTTTGCAGGTGGAAGGGCATACGGATAGCACAGGCAGCGATGAACTCAATCAGAAACTTTCCGTGCAACGCGCCGAGACAACTCGCAGTTTTCTGATCGAACAGGGCGTGGACGAAAGAACTATTACAGCAGAGGGATATGGAAAAGCCAATCCGATAGCTGACAACAGTACCGCAGAAGGGCGGCAAAAGAACCGGCGAGTAGAAATCATCGTTTCCGGCGAAGTCATTGGTGCAAAGATCGGTAATTGAACGATGGGGTGTGCATCGAGCGGATGCGCGAATTTGGTCCTGTACCCGTCGGAACATCACGCTAATTACTGAGAAGGCTGGGTTAAAACGTGTCATCAAGTAACGGACTCATGATATGGAACTCCTAAAAAATACTGGCCAAAGCTCACCTCTCGGCGCCACTGTCCAGCGCGATGGTACAAATTTCAGTGTCTTCTCCCGCAGTGCGTCCCGGGTGGAGCTGGGACTTTTCGACCGGGAAGACGACGAACGGCCTTCACGCGTGATCCGCATCGATCCCTTAACCAACCGGACCTATCATTGCTGGCACGTTTTCGTACCGGGCGTCCAGCCTGGCCAGGTTTATGGCTATCGCGTTGAGGGACCGCGCGATCCCGCCAACGGGATGCGGTTTGACCCTGACAAAGTGCTTCTAGACCCCTACGGCCGCGCCGTTGTTGTGCCCAGGCATTACAGTCGCGAGGCTGCCACGGAGCCGGGCGACAACGCTGTGACAGCTATGAAGATCGTGGTCGTAAATTCTCGAGTCTGCGATTGGGAGGGGGACAAACCGCTCGAACGGCCTTCCTTTCAGACGATTGTCTATGAGATGCACGTGCGAGGATTCACTCAACACCCGAGTTCGGCCGTCTCAGAAAAGACGCGCGGGACGTATGCCGGATTGATCGAGAAAATTCCTTATCTCAGGCAGCTTGGGATCACTGCTGTCGAACTGCTGCCGGTGTTCCAATTTGATCCCCAGGATTCTCCGCCGGGCCGGATCAATTACTGGGGCTATGCACCCGTGTCGTATTTTGCGCCCCACCGTGCGTACAGTTCGCGCCAGGAC
>JAJXZM010000596.1 GCA_021780055.1 Acidobacteriota bacterium | reverse complement strand
CGTTATGATTTGCCTGGTCACAGTCGCGGTGCTTAAAATCATGAGGACCTCATTGCACAATACCTATGCATATGCGTCCGGCACAGTGGCGAGCCTATCCGCACACGGCGCGCCCGATGGATCGGGATCTTCCGGTCAACCCACGTCAGGTAGCGGGTCTGGTTCGCCCGGTCAGCCTGCTTCAGGTGCAGGATCGGGTTCGGGCGACGGCCATGGCGCCGGCAATGGACACGGTTCGAGTGGTGGCCATGGTGGCGGAAATGGACATGGTGCCGGCAGTGGCCATGGTATGGGCGGTGGAAACGGCTCGGGTGGCGGCGGGAACGGCTCGGGCGGACATAATGGCCACGTGCCTGGAAATGGCGGCCTCCATGGAAATGGTCACTAAGGGCGGAACTCGTCCGTAAGCATGGCGCCACGCATTGCTTGGCCAGTCGCGCCCACGCAGGCGTGCCTGAGCTTCGCTACAGCCCATCTTGGGGCAGGACGCAGATACATTTGGAGGCAGGTCAGGCGTGGGGCTTGTGCATTCTGGCTCTCTTGATAGGGCCAACCCCAAGGCCGCGCAAAACGTCCGGGTGAAGAGGAAATCGCGAACAGAAGGTTCGCTTAGCCCCAATTTTGCGGTGAAAGGACACGTAAAATGGCGCTGCACGGCAAGCAAATATTCGCGATGCTGGAAAGGCCCATGCGCGTGGCGGAGAACTTCGGCCTGAAACTGCACGGCAATTTCTTCCGCCCACCCGTAGGACAGTCCCACGATGGTCACTTCAAACCTAATCCAAACACTCATTCCTCGATCACCTCGAACCCTTTAATTCCTGCATTCCTGTTGTTAACCTTCGGCTTCCTCCTGTTAACTTCATCTCCGGTGACTGCCTGGTTGACTTCGTCAAATGATCTACCGACATTATCCAAGATATTCGCCTTTGGGCGGAAGACGAAGCCTTATACCTTGCCAAAGGCGGGTGAAGGCGTGAGCGTATGGACAAAGCAGCAATCAGGGTTTTATTACTGCGAGGGTGGTACGCTGTTCGGAGACAAACCGGGAGCAATGATGGCACAGGCCGACGCGCTGATGACAGGCTACCGGCCTTCCGACGGTAAATACTGCCAGAGCGCCCAGCCGGTGGTTGCGTCTGCCGATAACCCGACCGCCGCGTCACAGCAACTACCCGGCGCTTCAGATGGTTCCTCGACTCCAGAGGTATCGGCCTCTCTCGGTAATGACAACGTAAGCGTGTGGGCTATGAAAGATGTGGGTCTCTACTACTGCCGCGGCGACATTCTGTTCGGGAGCAAGCCGGGGAAGTTAATGACGCAATCGGAGGCGGTGTCAGCCGGGTACATGGCCTCCGTCGGCACATGCACGCACGGACAACCCGACGAGTCTTCTGCTGGCAATCCGTCCATCGCCTACCAGCCGCCCCCGAGCAAAGCCAATACCGCCATGCCAGCAGAGCAGCCTGTTGCGATGGCTTCCACGGATTCGCCTGGAGTTGCGGCGCCGGCCCCGAGCGTAAGAGTCTGGGTGAAAAGGGATTTTGGCTTTTACTACTGTCAGAACGACGTCCTGTTCGGCAACAAGCCGGGGCAACTGATGACTCAATCTGACGCTCTGGCCGCAGGGTACCAACCCTCAGACGGGGTTTGCACGAATGGGAAAACAACCCGTACCTCTGCCGAAGTGTTGCCGTCGCCTACGTTCCCTGGCGCCAAGTAGGCCGAAAGGCGAACGTTTCCACGGCCGAAATCACTTGGTAGTGCATTAAAGCACGGGTGCGGAAGATTCCACAAGGGACCGCACAGCTCATCAAAGTGGGTGGGGTTACCCGCACCAGTGGTTCGGGCAGGGGCGACGCCGGTGATGATGGCCGACGCCGCTACATGCAACTGGCGCAGGTGGTCGTCCTTAGCAATTGTGGTCGTCCGGTTCGCTCAGGATGGCAGCGTTATGGTGCGAGTTTCACCCGCAAGCTTGATCGCCTGCAGTACTTGCGAATTCCCCGGACCCTGTTGAAGCTGCAGTTCCGTATCCTTGTTCTTCTTTTCCTCTGGAATACACTTGCAGGCGTGCGTAACCACGACCTTCGAGTTCTTCAGGAATTGGACCTGATCCAGCTTCTCATTTACTACAACTTCATAGGTGCCGGCTCTTAATGTCTGCCCGCCAGGCAGTAAAACATCCTGGGTTACGCGTATGGTCCTAGATGCCGCAAAGGTGAAACTTGCAAAGAAGAGAGACAAACACCCGAGCAGCAATCCTTTCTTGGCGATTTTTGACAACATAGCAATACCTCCGGAATGACTTTCCCAATACCGCCCCATTAACGCATCTTTGAATTGCTGAAGTATGTGATACCCATCACACATCCGGTCCAGCCCATGCCGACTTCCCGATCTGCAGCGGCAGGGTGGCACACAAGCCAGGTCGGGTAAATGGCAGGCTAAACCTGGACTCGGCCGTTCCGGATAAGCCATGCGAGGGACTCTTTGACGGCTTCAAGTGAACTGTAGCGCGGCTGGTAGCCAAGGATGCGACTGGCTTTCTCAATACTGCAATTGGAGGAGTGGCGGATGTGGTCCCAGGTGGCCGAGGCATCTTCCGCTGAAACCGTTTTCTTCCAGTCGTCCCAGGGCAGGAACGTCAGATTTGCCGGCCGGCCAAACCATCCCGCGACGGCTTCAGCGTAACCTTGCAGGGTGAGCGCGGCAACGGAGGTTACGTTGAATGCTTCCCCCACGGCGCCGCTCCAGTTGGCGAGCGCTCGCATAAACGCCTGGGCCACATCGTCGGCATGGACGTGATGCAGGGTCTCCAGCCCCAGGTGCGGCAGCGCCAAACCTCTTCCCCGAGCCAGGTCCGAATAAATCTGCGGATTGAAATTTGCCGCGGGATTGACTGGGACCCATCCCTGCCCCACAATGTGGCCCGGACGCAGGACCGTTGCGGGAAATCCCGCCCGGCGCGCCTCGCCCAGCAGGTATTCTTCAATCGCGGCCTTTCGACGTCCGTAGTCGCAGATCGGCCGTCGGGGATCGCTTTCCGTGGCGGGCACCTGCGCCCCGGGGCCGCTGGCCCAGATGGTCCCACAATGGATCAGCAGTTGAATGTGCCCGCGCAACGCGTCAACCAGTTGCCGTGCGCTATGCGGCTGGTAACAGATCATGTCGATCACAACGTCGGGTTCAAGCGCCACGACGCGTTCGCCAAATTCGCCATCAGCCTCTGCCTTTGAGCGATCGATTTCAATCCACTGTACGCGTTCCCATGCCGCCCGGCCTGGGAGTGTGTCCGGCTCGTAGCGAGGCTTCTTCTGCCGACAAATCACGGCAACTTCGTAGTCCGCCTCGATCAGTCTCGGCACAAGGTACGTCCCGGTATGGCCGGTCCCGCCGATCAAAACCACTCGCATAGTCTTCTCCCTTTTGCCAGAAAATCGATTTTACAAGGGTAGCTTAGGTGTTTGCGATAATTCTGGAAGGCGAATCTTCAGGTTCGAGGTGTCGGCGTTCAGCGCATAGCTTCAAACCAGGCGTGAGACGCGCGAACCCGTCAAATGCCGGCATACCATGCGTATCCGTATTCCGGCTCTGTCGAGCCGAGCCCCTTGCCGAATTTCCTGATGTTATCGGTCACGGTGAGATGGGTAATGTACTTGACGCTTTTATAACCGAGCTGCCGGGGGACCCGCATGCGGAGAGGTCCGCCAAACGGCGCAGGAAGGTCGCTGCCATTCATTCCCAGAGTGAGAATAGTCTGCGGGTGCAGGCCATCGGCCATGTCCAGGCTGTCCCACCAGTCCTTCTGAAACGAACGGTAGACAACGTAGCGGGCCTGGGGCAGCGCACCGACGGCATCAAGGATAAGGGAAAGCCGCACTCCACTCCATTCGGCGATGTAAGACCAGCCCTCTTCGCACGCGATTAGAGTAATCTGACTGCTACGCGGATAAGCCTTGAGTTGCGCAAGCGAAAATGATGCCGGCCGCGCAACCATGCCGTCCACCGTGAGGCGCCAATCCGCAAAACCTCCCGCCTGGAGCCGCTGGAATTCCCCGCCAAGAGGAGCAACCGGGTTCGCGAACGGACGTTTTGAAATCTGGTCAGCGGAAAACTCGCGCGCCATGGTGTGGCGGGTCAACAACCGCTGCGCCGCATAGGTGAGTGTTTCGCCGGGGCCAAACAACGTGCCGGAATCAGGCGGTACCAGCCCATACCGCTCCGCAAGTTTGGCAGCCACTCCAAGGCCCGAAGCTCCCGCGACAACTGCCAGTCCGCTGGTAATGAGTTTGCGCCGTGAAATTTTGCTCATGGCCGCTCCATCGATTTCGGAAGGTGGCCTGTGATCATGGCGCGTACCCTTTTCCGAAATCCGGCAAGATAAACCATAACAACGTGGACCAGAAGAAAGAACACCAGTCCAATGGAAACAAAGAAGTGCAGCGTGCGTGCAGATTGCCGCCCGCCCAATATCGTAACCGCGTGCGGGAATGCTGAAGTAAAAGCCGGGGACAAGTCCAGACCTGTCCAGATCACCAGCGGGAACAGAATGAATATCACCAGCAGATACGCCAGGCGTTGCAGCACATTGTATGACCAGTCTTCATCCTCGGGCGGGCGCTTGAACTGCAAATGGCGGGCGATGGAACTGGCAACATTCTCCACTGATAGGTCAGAGCGTGCCGGCCACAGGACCCGGCGAAAATGCCCCGCAAAGAATCCGAAGACGAGGTAAAGCAGGCCGGTCAAGACAGCCAACCATGCGGCCTCAAAATGGAGGGCCCGGCTCCAGCCATTCTGGTCGGGGAGCACATAGCCGTAACCCGTCGGCACTGAAGCACGCGACGAAGGAATCGGTATCGTAAGGAACGGGCGCATATTGACGTTGCCGGTTTCGCCCCAGTAGAAGCGCGGATGCGAGATGAGGATTTCCACTCCGGTGACCAGCAAGGCCACAAAGGCCACGAAGGTCAGCCAGTGAGTGACGCGAACCAGGGCAGGATGTCGCGGAAGGTTTGTTTCAGACATCGGCGCGATTGTATCATCAGCCTGCCCGCCGCGCACAACCCAATTACAAATGCCGCCCACGCACGGGCCTTGTTCCCTGCGGCGGGTTGCGGTCCATTTATCACGTGGTACAGGCCGGAACCAGATTTAACACGCCATGCAGAAATGGCCGGCTGACGCTACGGTTCCAGATTCATCTTGCGCAGTAGCGCCTTGAACCGCGGGTCGGCACGGAGAGGATCGAGGAAAGGGTAGGTTTTAATCGGTTCGATCATGCGGTCGGGTGCGTCAATGGCGCGTTCCAGCCAGATGAAAGCATCATTAATCTCTCCAAGCCCCAGATGTATCCACGCAAAACAAGTGGGGGCAACGTACCGTTTGCTGGCGATCGATCGGACATGATCGAGGACAGCTCGTGCCTCGGCGGTGTGCCCACCCAATCCGAGAGAAAGGCCCAGCCAGCCTCGAAGCATGGGCAAGTCAGGAGATAGTTCAACCGCCTTTTGGAAGGAATCAGTGCTATCCGCGAACCTTTGCATGCTGACGTAGACTTGACCAGCAACGTCATATGGCACGAAGTAATCTGGTTCCAGCTCAATGTTTCGGCGTGCTTGCTCAAGCGCCTGGTCGAATCTACGGGAAAGGTAGAGCATGACAGTAAGCCAACTCCGTGCGTCGAGTGACAATGGGTCGGATTCAAGCATCAATTCCAGCTCAGCAACGGCCTCTTCTGGCTTCCCGAGTTCAGCCATGACCATTGCGTGCCGAAGGCGAACCAGGCACGAAGTTGAATCCAGCTTACGGGCAAGTGCTACCTCCTTCTGTATCTCGGCCCAGTCGTAGTAATCGATTTCGTTGGGGCAATCGCGTTTTGCCGGATAGAAGCTCAGCAATGCATGGGCGTCCGCCGAGCTGTAATCGGCATCGAGGGACCGCAACACATATGACCTGCCGATCCGGTCCGTTTCTCTGGAGGGCGCATATCCAAATAGACCCAGGTACCAATAGAGCTCAGCGAGGGAGTTGCAGGCCAGCGCGAACATGGGGTCGTGCGCGAGGGCTGCCTCGAAATGGCGCATCGCTTCCCTCGTAGCTGCTGGAGTCATTTTCCACATTTCATAACGGCCCTTAATATACTGGTTATACGCCGCGAGGTCTTCTGTGGGTTTCCTTCGAACAGGGTCGGGCCGGGTTACGCCATCGCGCATTGCCTTCGCGATCGTTGGGAAATGCTGGGCAAGGTCTCCGGCAATACTGTTATGCAGGTCGAAAATGTCGCGCATCTCGCCGTTGTACCCCCGGGCAAACACGTGCGTCTGATCGCTGGCCTGGATCAACTGCGCGTTGATGCTGACCTGATCATAGTTGCGGCGCACACTGCCTTCCAGAACGTAGTCCACATGCAACTCGCGCGCGATCCGGGCCACATCCTTGTGACTGCGCTTGTAATGCATAGCGGTGGTGCGTGCAATTACGGCCAGGTGATCAGGCGCCAGGTTTGCCAGCGCTGTGATAACTTCGTCCGTCATGGCGTCGCTGAAATATTCTTCAGATTGGTCTCCGCTCAGGTTAACGAAGGGCAGCACCAGAAGGCGATTTCTTTGTGCTGAATTACCAACCGTAGCCGGGGTGACATCCGAAATACATGCCAGAAAACGGTAACCGTGCCTTGGCAAAGTTTCGATAAAGTGCGGATGGTCAGCAGAATCGTTCAGCGCTTCGCGCAGTCGTGCGATTGCAGCGTTCAGGTTGTTGTCGAAATCGACGAACACCTCTTCCCGCCACAAACACCGATACAGTTCTTCGCGGGTAACAACTTCTCCGGGATGTTCGAGCAGCGAAGCCAGAACCTGGAAAGATTTTTCGCGGAGCTTGACTCGCGCCCCGCGTTTGTAGAGCTGGCCTGAATCCAGGTCGACTTCGAAACAATCGAAGTGAACCCTGCCGGCCATGGAAACCCTCCGGCGAGCCTTATAACTGCAGAATACGCCCGCCAGATTTTCGCGTCAAGGGCTGTGTTTTCCGTACGATACGCAGTAAGACAAATTTAAGATGGAATTAAGGCGCCGTCTATTGCCCTCGCATGCCAGGTTCGACTAGGTTGCAGGTATTGGCGAGTTCCTCCGGATTCGCCCCAATTTCCAACAGACCTGTCCGTTACGGCAGGGGGAGGTTCGTATGGCCAGACCAATTCGCTATTTAACGCTGGGGCTTTGTCTCGTGATTCTTTGCATGCAATGCGGCTGCGGAAGCGGTTCGGGTCCCACGCCCATTCTAAGTAACCCGGTTTCGGTTTCCCTCACGGAGCACTCGTTGACTCTGTCTGGGGGCGAGACCCATCAATTCTCTGCCACCGTGACCGGGTCGTCCAACACCAATGTCATATGGAGCATTTCCGGGTGCAATGGCGATACCTGTGGATCTATCAGCACCTCAGGTTTGTATTCGGCCCCTTCAGTAGTTTCGGCCAAACTCGCAGTAAATGTTGCTGCCGCCGCGGCAGCGGATTCAAGCAGGGTTGACTACGCAGCACTTGCGCTGATGCCGATAACTGTAACGATCTCCCCGATGGAACCATGGATTGTCCCCGGCACGACGCAGGTCTTCACGGCCTCCGTCCAATACGACCACCTCAACGCCGGCGTCACATGGGCATTGGATCCGGCCTGCTCCGATAACTGCGGCATGCTGAGCAATGTTGCCTCCACATCCGTCACGTACTCGGCTCCGGCCACCGCGTCTGATTCTGCCCGACTGAAACTTACTGGAAGTTCAGTGTCGGATCCGAGCAGGAAGGCGGAAACCAATATCACGGTCGCGGCTGCAGGCGGAATGGCTGAAGGTGACTATGCTTTCGTCTTCAATGGGTGGAACACTCCGATCAAAAACGGTTATTACTGGATGTATGAAGAAATCGCTGCAGGCCGGTTCCACGCCGATGCGCAAGGCAATATAACTCAAGGCGTCGAGGACATCAACTCCCAGTCGGGTGTTGTCACGGCTCTGCCTTTCACAGGGAATTACAGTGTTGGGGCAAACGGCCGTGGGAGTTTCACGTTCATAACCGCCCAGGGAATCGCCACTTTTCATATGGTCCTGGACGCTTCCAAATCTAAGGGGAAATTCGTTAGATACGATGCAACTCAGTCCGACTCCCCGATTTTCGGCTCTGGCTACTTCGAGTTGCAGGACAAGGCGGCATTCTCGCTTGCGGCGCTCGCCGGTCCCTACGCCTTTGGAGTGGTTGGCACTCATGGTGTGGCTCGCTGGGCCGCCGTGGGAAGATTCGATGCCGACGCTTCGGGCGGCTTCACTGGAGGGTCCGCGGATGCGGCCAAGCAAACGGGCGTCTGCGATGCCCCCGGACAACTCGTTGCCGCAAACCTCCAGCTAACCGGTTCTTTTGGCACTCCTTCAGCGAGTACGGGCCGCGGCACCGCAATGCTGAATTGGGGCTCCTCATACAAGTTCGCCTACTACGTCATCTCGGACCAGAAAATCGTGCTGGTCCAGGTCGATACGCGCGACTCGGACATACCTGTCTTGAGCGGAGAAGTTCGGCGCCAGAACGGACCCTTCTCGGCCGCTTCGTTCAGCGCTCCCGCCGTCTTCAGCAAGACAGGATCCTGCCTCTCTATATGTGGATTACTCGTGTATTCAGCCGTCGGACAACTGGTTCCTGATGCCTCCGGTTCCGTCACCGGTATCTACGACGACAATCATGCAACAGCGGATCTGCCCTTCACTGGTTCTTACACCGTAGCCCCCAGCGGGCGCTCAGAGGTGCAGATGAAGACGGTGTCAGGCGATACTTTCAACCATGTTGCTTACTTTTTCAATCCAAATGAAGCGTTCCTGCTCCAAACCTCCGGGACGGACGTTTTGTTCGGCCGCCTCAAGGGGCAGGCTGCGGGACCCTTTAGCGAGGCCTCCCTGAGCGGCACTTACCTGACGTACACCGGCCCGCCGCCAGGTGAAAATGCAGAAAACGACTCTGGGCTGACGACGTTCGATGGGGCGGGCGGCTTAACCGCAACCGTGGACGTGGTCACATTTGGTAACCTCCAGTACTTGGATTTCAACGGAACCTATACTGTTGCACCCAATGGACGCGGCACGCTCATCTTTTCGTCACCAGCGACGGGTTCGGGTGTGTTTTGGGTCGTGTCACCTGGCGAGGTTGTGAGCAATGGCTCGATAGCTGGTCCCCGTTCTGCCCTGCTGGTGTACGAGAAGTAAGCGGCAATAGCGGCAGAGATTCGTCAGTGTCACAGGCCCGTTTTATGGTCTAGGCCGGCGATCACGATCTGAAGATTTTCTCCAAATAGTGCGAACAGACGCGCCCGTTCTGGGAAGCTGAAAAGGACTGCTTTACCAAGAGGTAACTGGGCGCCAGGATCACAAAGAAGGTGCTGCGCACCGGCATATGCTTATTGTTGCTCTAAATCGAAGAGCCGTGTCGCGTCTCTTTTTGCCCGTCAGAAAATACTTTCAGGCTATCAGCTTAAGCAACAGATTCAACATGTCTTACCGTCTCACCATTCTATTTTGTGAGACTTCAGCCCCTGCTCCAACCCGCCTGCTATCGCTGCAAAAAGAAGGCTGGTTCCATACCTCCCCAATGGTTGTAGTACCTCCGGACTATTGCGGGTCAACGTGTTTACTGTTTCAATATGCCGTGGGGAGGAAAAAATGGTGAACCCAAATGGAAAGATCGCAGTAATTTCGAGCTCAGATTTTGATTGGACCGCAGAGATTCAGTACAAAGAGTCACTGGAGACGCTCGACGACGCCGTCCGCTACGCCAGCAGGCTTGGTTTTAATATGATCGTAAAATACAACATGGCTGCCGGTGTTCACTTTGACGTAATGCATGATCCCAACCTGCGGTCGGCGTCCGATCTCGGAGGCGACACCCTCGACACGGTCAAGATGGTCCCGGTAATCATCGAGCCGGAACGCCAGGGATGGCTCCGTGTCATGTCCCGGAGCGTGTTCAATGTTGTCCGGCGAACCAGTGCTGCCACAAGTGCCATGCCGGCGCCCAGCAGCCAGGCTGTCGCAGCAAAGTAACCGCATGCCGTAAGGGAGGAGTACCGGTGCGGGCCTCCAATTGTGAGGCCCGCGGCCTCGACGTAGCGAGGCCTGATCCGACCGAGACGGCCGGCACCTCTGGCCGCGGCTGAAGCCTGCAACTTCCACCGCTTGAGCTTGAAATCTCGCAGTCGCAGAGCCCCCACGCAATCCTGAGCCCCAGTGCTCGTTGCTGGAATTCCAGACCCGAAGCAGAAAACCCTAAAGTTTAAGAAAACTTGCCGCCACGCCGGCCAGCACGGTGCTGGTTGGATTTGTTCCTCATGAGCAGGCTTAAACTTCGCCTTCGTGTCGAAGTCGTTACGCTCAGAGATCCTTTTCAGAAGCTTTCGATCCACGCCCGTCTGCCTTCCTGCCAGCATGACGCAACCATCACCCCGCACTGCCTCGCGGTCTGCAACGACCCATCGCCGCCTCGCCTGCTGTGGGCGGCACGTCGGGGATTCGTGTGAATCCTCGTATCCGGTGTTTACCTTAGGTCGGACAGGGTAAATGCCCGATTGACATTGCCCAGCGGCGGTTGTACCGTTTTGGCGGTCGAGTTTCGCGTCATGAGAACGAAATCTTCGCGGAGGGAGGGCCGCTTGCAAGGGTGCAAGTGTGGCAGCTCACAACTACCCGCGGTCCTCGCTGCACGCAAAGGTAGATTTAGAACCACCCAGGTTCCAGCCAGCAACCGATAAGCCAGAACGGGCGTCGGTGACAACTTCAAAACTTAGCCAGTCTTTCTTATCGGGTTTGCGAAGGCGCTCGTTTGGCATCCCTGCACTAACAGTGTCCCACTGGAAGTCTCGCTTGTCCCGCCACCCGGTAAGTGTGGCATTTCTTGTCTCAGGAATTTAGAGGACCGAACAAGGAGGAATAAACATGAAGAAATTCGGAGTAACAATTTTAGGGGCAATATGTACGTGTTGGCTCCTGGCTGGAGTGGCTTTCGCGCAGAGCAGCGGCAACTTCAGTGCTCAGATTTACAAAACCGTCTGCACTCTCAATGACTCAACGGGAGCGCTCTCCTCGACATGTACACCTACGGCAAACGGTACGCAATGCGTTTCACTTTCGACACCCATCAAAGTGTCCAACGGCAGCGGCACTACGCTGTTGGTCACGCCCTCGATGGTGACCGGTCTTTTCACTGATACCAAAATCGACACCACGCTCAGTTCCACCAGCGCCGATGTCGGCGTTCAGGTCTGCGTCAGTGTAACCGACAGCAATGGCAACCTTGTGCCAAACGCTGTGCTGGGGGGAAACAACAACGGATGCGTGGTCTATGACCAGCGTTTCCAATCCATCAGCAGTCAACTGTTCTCCCAGCTTAGCCAGTGTACGGAAGCTCCCACAACAACCGCATGCTCTACAGACGCAGACTGCTCCACCCTGGGGACAGGCTACACTTGCGATACAACAGCAGGTGTCTGTGTTGGGCCCAACCCATTGTGCAACTTTGACCTAACTCTCAGCACTCTCTCTGCACATTCCTACAACTTCATTGCTAACGTGCCG
>JAJXZM010000252.1 GCA_021780055.1 Acidobacteriota bacterium | reverse complement strand
CCCGCCACCCAGAATCAGCAGATCGGTATCGACGATAACGGTCTCAAAATTAGCCATGCATCGCCTCCTTCCTGCCCAGGGTAAAGACTTCTGGCAGGCCAAGAGATTCAGGTTCAGTAAACAGAGCAGTGCTATTCAGGCCGTCCGGCATGGTTTTGAAGCCGCCGTCAGGGACCGCTGAACCTTCCGCTGTTGTCCGAATGGGGAACTTGAACCGCTTGATGTTTCCATTGCGGAATTTGACGGTCCACATGATGGAATCCGTCGAACGCATCGGTGTGGCCGAAGCGCCCAGGGGGACGAAGTCGGCGTAACTGCGAACCTCAATGGCCTGCGTCGGGCAAATCTTGACGCAGTTGTAGCATTCCCAGCACATCGAAACGTCCCGGTTGTAGGCTTTCATCTTGTCCTTGTCCAGGACCATCAGGTCGTTTGGACAAATGTATTGACACGCTGTCCTGTCCAGCGCTTTACACCCATCACATTTGTCAGGATTTACGTAGCTCGGCATTGAGCCTCCTTCGCGTTGGCCCTCCTAGAGAGGAGTAATTCCTACTCTAGACAGGGCAGCATGGCATTTGGTTGCCCGCAATCCGTCTTCTTTGCAACCCACCATAGCTTAGTTTTTGGAAGTTAGGCCGAACTTGCCTCTTTTCAGATGGGGTCTTGAGACCGCATCTTGATCTTTCTTAGCTCATCCAAATGCGAAATCCTTGCAAGACGAATACGGCGGGAGTATCTTGAAATGTAAAAGTTATGTTCTGGACACCACTCCGGCTCGCAAAGAGCAGCGGAACACAAAGGGTCAAACGGTCTGACGAACCTTCCACTTCAACTCTGGATCGGATAAGGGCTGGCCAGGAAGTTAAAGTGGTGCAAATCGTCGCCGGCCAATCAGCCACACGGCAACTGGCCCAACTCGGCATTCGCGCGGGGACAACCCTCAAAGTCCAACGCAGCGCGCCGATGGGAGGTCCCGTCCTGGTGGATTCTGGGTCAAGCATGGTAGCCATCGGGCGCGGCATGGCTCGAAAGGTAAGCGTGCAAATCCTCGGATGAAGATTGCACTGGTCGGCCAGCCCAACTGTGGGAAGAGTACGATCTTTAATTCTGTTGCCGGATACCGGGCCGCAACGGGCAACTTCCCCGGCACCACCGTCCGGCTTGCCTGGAGCACTATCCGCCTGAACGGGAACGTCGCTGAGCTTGTGGATGTGCCGGGAATCTATTCCCTAACTTCAGCCAATCCGGCTGAAAGCGCGGCCAAGAAATTTCTCCTTCACGAAGACATCAGCCTGATCATTAACGTGCTGGACGCGTCGCTGCTGAGCCGGAGCCTGGAATTAACGCTGGAACTGCGCGAACTGGGCATTCCTATAATTGTCTGCCTGAACATGATGGATGAGGCTGAGCGCCGAGGAATCAAGGTTTCTTCGCAACAACTCTCCACTCTGCTCGGACTCCCGGTCATCGAAACTATCGGCTACCGGGGCATAGGTGTCAAAGAACTCTTCCGAAAGGGAATCGAACAGATCAATCAACCGCCCGAACCTGCAGAATTCATTCGCTGGCATCGCGACGTCGAGACCTTCGTCCAGCAAATACAGGGCGTGATCGAGTGCAATTCACAACCTAACCGCCTCCCGAGCCGTTTCCTCGCCATCAAGCTGCTCGAAAATGATGAAGACATTTCCCGCCAAGCGAGTCCTGAGGCAAATGACGCGGCTGCCCATTTACGCGAGCAACTTGAGCAGGTGCGCGGGCGACCGGCAGAATCAGTGGTCATGTCGGAACGCCATGATCGAGCCATGCGCCTGTTCGAGAACTCAGCCACCGTGACACGGCCGCGTTACGACCCGCGCGCAACGCTGGACACCCTTCTGACGCATCCATTTTGGGGATATGTGTTCCTTGCCCTCATCCTAGTGGGTTTCTTCTGGGGGGTTTTTGGGTTGGGTTCGCTGATTGAAAATGCGGTTTCCGGAAGGCTCGACCTGGTGACCGCCTACCTCCTCGCCCAAGTCCCCAAAGGCGGACTCGAGCATACTCTTATTGCTGGCCTGATGGACGGTGTTCAGGGCGGAGCGGGAATTGTGTTGCCTTACTTGATTCCATTTCTGTTTGGCCTGGCTTTTTTGGAAGACGTCGGTTATCTGCCACGGGTGGCCTACCTCATGGATGGGCTACTGCATCGCATCGGCCTGCACGGAACCTCCATGCTGCCCATTGTGCTGGGCTATGGATGCAGTGTTCCGGCGTGCATGGCCACGCGCATCCTACCTTCCAAAAGGGACCGATTTCTCGCGTCGGTGCTGGCCACGCTTGTGCCGTGCTCAGCGCGTTCAACGGTTATCTTTGCTCTGGTCGCCTTCTACCTGGGCCCTATGTGGGCGTTGGGGATTTTCTGCTTCAATGCTCTGGTTGTGATTCTCTCCGGCTGGCTGCTTTCCAGGGTCTGGCCGGAAATCAGTGCCGGCATGATCCTTGAGGTGCCTCGTTATCAATGGCCGGCATTTCCAATGCTTGCTCGAAAGGTCTGGCTGCGCCTGCGGGAGTTTGTTGTCCTGAGCTGGCCGCTACTGATCGCCGGCAGCCTGGTGATGGGACTTGGTGCTCAACGGAACCTCGATCACTATGCCAACGTGGCGCTCAGCCCGTTGACGCTGGTCCTCGGGTTGCCGGTGGTACTTGGGACCACCCTGGTGTTTGGCGTGCTGCGCAAGGAGCTTGCTTTGATCATGTTGGCGCAGGCGCTCGGTACAAATGCCGTGGCGTCCGTCCTTTCCGCCACGCAGATTATGGTCTTTACGATCTTCATCACTTTTTACATTCCCTGCCTCGCCACGCTGGTTGCACTGGTGAAGGAAATTGGCAAGAAGATGACCGTCCTAGCCGCGACTTATACCTTCATTCTCGCCACGCTGATGGGCGTTGCGGCCCGTTTTTTTCTGCCCCTCATTTTCGGAC
>JAJXZM010000472.1 GCA_021780055.1 Acidobacteriota bacterium | reverse complement strand
GGCATTGGTAAGCTGTTGTTCAACTTGTGCCGGGGCAGTTCCGCCAATAGCTCTTTTTCTGCTGACCGACATCTCCGCCGACACGGCAGTTTTCGCCAGATTATTGTCCCATGTGGGAATTATCCCCCGCGCTTCTTCAGGCGTAAGGTCGGCAAAGGTCTTATTGCGGTCCACACAATATCTGACCAGCTTGCCAACCTGCTCATGCGCCTGGGCAAAAGCAATACCCTGGCGCACCAAAGCATCAGCCACCTCCGTAGCTGTCAGGAACCCCTGTGCGGTAGCCGCCGTCATTTTGTCGGCGCGAACTCGAAGTGTCGCGACAACACGACCCGCCAGGACGAGGCAATCCGAGGCCGTATCGACCGCGTCAAACAGCACCTCCTTGTCTTCTTGCAAGTCGCGGTCATAGGCCAGAGGGAGGCCCTTCAGAAGTGCCAGCATGTTGGTAAGCCCGCCCAGCACTCTTGCAGCTTTACTGCGGATCAGTTCCAGCGTGTCCGCATTCTTTTTCTGCGGCATCAGGCTGCTGCCGGTTGCGTAGGCATCGTGCAGCTCGACAAACCCCAGCGCCGGGGTCGAATAAATGATGAAATCCTCTGAAAGGCGGCTGAGATGCACCATGACCAGTGAGCACGCAAACACCAGGTCACACACGAAGTCACGGTCGGAAGTAACGTCAAGGCTGTTGCGCGCTACGCGGGCGAATCCCAAATCGCGGGCCAGACGCTGCCGGTCGATGGGATAAGCCGTCCCCGCCAGTGCGCCGGCTCCCATGGGGAGTTCATCCACGCGCCTGTAGCATTCCTGCAAGCGATCAACATCGCGCAACAACATTTCAAAGTAAGCCAACAGGTAATGCGCGAACAGGATCGGCTGCGCAGGCTGGAGGTGCGTATAGCCCGGCAGAATCGCCGATTTGTTCTTCTGGGCCTGGTGGAGCAGCGATTGCAGAACTCCCGCTGCTTCCTTCAAGAGGCTGCGAATCGCTTCCTTTGCATACAGGCGGGTTTCCGTGGCCACCAGGTCGTTCCGGCTGCGTCCCGTGCGGAGCTTGCCGGCCACCGGACCGATCTCTTTTTCGAGACGAGTTTCCACCCAACTATGGACGTCTTCACTTTCTTCCCTGGCAGCCCAGCGGGGGTTCTGCCTGACGTAGCGGGCGATGGCATTCAGCCCTCGCGTCAAGGCAGAAACCTCCTTCCGGGTCAGCACACGAACACGCCCAAGCTCCCGGACATACGCCAGGTTCACCTGAAGGTCGTACGCGATCAGCCTCTGATCAAATGAAAACGACTCCGAGAATTTCTCAAACAGCGGATCGCGCCGGCCTTCAAATCGTCCGCCCCAGAGCTTCATTTCTTTCTCCCGGCCTTGCGCTTCGCAGCACTCTGCTTCGCGCTTTGAACCGTCAGCGCCGCCAGCTTGATGGGAAGGCCCAGCAGGTTGATGAATCCCTCGGCATCCTTCTGATTGTAATCGGCGCCCATGGTAAAGGCGGCAATGCTGGGGTTGTAGAGCGAGTACGGCGAGCGGCGGTCGAGAACTCGCACGTTACCCTTGTAAAGCCCCAGCGTAACTTCTCCCGTAACGGTCCTCTGTGTTGTGTCCACAAAGCTCTGGAGTGCCTCGCGCAGCGGAGTGAACCACTGACCGTTGTAGATTAACTCTGCGTAACGGAGTGCAACGCCCTGCTTGTAGTGGAAAGTCTCACGGTCAAGGCAGAGCGCGTCCAGTTCGTGGTGCGCAGCATGGAGAACTTGGCCGGCAGGCGTCTCATAGGCACCGTGCGACTTCATACCGACCAGACGGTTCTCAACCAGGTCCGTCCTGCCCACACCATTCAGCCCGGCAATCTTGTTCAGCTTCTCCAGCAGTTGAACAGGGCCCAGCTTCTTGCCATCCACTGAGACCGGCGCCCCGGACTCAAAGCCGATCGTCACCCTGGTCTCACGGTTGGGAGCGCGCAGCGGGCTCACAGTAAGTTTCCACGCATCCTCCGGCGGCTCGCCCAGCACGGTTTCAAGCGGCCCGCCTTCGTGGCTCAAATGCCAGAGATTTTCGTCGCGGCTGTAGAGGTCCTTTTTCGTGACCGGCACCGGCACCTTGTGCTTTCGGGCGTATTCCAGGGCGTCTTCGCGAGAAACAATCGACCACTCGCGCCAGGGGGCAATCACCTTCAGGTGCGGGGCCAGCGCTTTGAAGGTCAGCTCGAACCGCACCTGGTCGTTTCCTTTGCCGGTGCAACCATGCGCCAGAGCGTCGGCGCCTGTTTTAAGCGCGATCTCAACTTGCCGCTTGGCCAGGATCGGGCGCGCAAGCGAAGTCCCAAGCAGATACTTGCCCTCGTAAATGGCGCCGGCCTGGAGCGCTTTCCACAAGTAGCCGGTGATGAATTCCTCGCGCAGGTCTTCTATGAACACCTGAGAGGCCCCGCTCTTCAGCGCCTTCGCGCGCAAAGCCTTGTAGTCATCGCCCTGCCCTACGTCGCCGACCATGGCAATCACTTCACAATCGTAGTGTTCCCGCAGCCAGGGAATAATGATGGAGGTATCCAGCCCTCCCGAATATGCGAGTACAACTTTTTTTACTTTTTGTGATGAATTCCCAGACACCGTCATCCTTTCCTTTCTTAGCGTGTCCCAACCGGAAGCTCCGCCTCGATGGCGTTTCCTCCAGCTTGACAGAGATAACTGCTCTACTTAAATCCCCACCAAATCAATGATCTTCTTCCGAATGCGAGAGGCCTCCTGAGGGCTGCCTGTGGCAATAAAGATTGTATCGTCTCCGGCCACTGTTCCCACAACCTCAGACCACTGCTCAGCATCGAGCGCCACTGCGACGGAGTGCGCATTCCCCGGGTGCGTCTTGATCACAACCAGGTTGGACGCCTTGCGAACGTCCCTGAGAAACTCCTTCAGGACGATTGGCAATGGAGGCTGGACTGGCTTTGCCGAACCCGTCGCGGCA
>JAJXZM010000175.1 GCA_021780055.1 Acidobacteriota bacterium | reverse complement strand
TCCGCGGCCGCTATCGCGAGAGCTACGCGAGGCCTGAGGCCATCACGCCTGATAAGCCTCTGCTTTATCGCTTTGACCTGCCCACGGCAAACCACGTCTTTCTGCCGGGGCACAGGATCATGGTGCAGATTCAGTCAAGCTGGTTCCCGCTCTACGACCGCAATCCCCAGACGTTTGTCCCCAACATCTTCTGGGCCAAACCGGGGGATTACCGTAAAGCTACGCAGCGCGTTTACCATGAACCCGGCGAAGAGAGCTTTATTGAACTCCCGCTGGTGAAGGAGCAGTGAAAAGTTTCCGGATGTCCCCAGTTTGATTGAGGGGTCAAAGCCGTGACGCGACCTGCCACCAGGCGGAACCAACCTGCCGGGTGAACCCGGCGGGGCTGCCCGTCCGTTCGCCCCGCGCAGCATCATCCTTTTGCGTGTGATCTCCGCAAGATTTGCGGATTACAATGCCGCAGCGCCAGGCGTGCTCCATGGGCTGACGCTTGCGCGCTGTTTTGACGCGGGCCGCTTCCTGACCACGCTGACACCTGCCAAAATAATGGAATTGTCGCCGACGATTTTCATCTCGGGGTTCGTGAATCCCGAAATCCCTTCCAGGCGGATTTCCTTGACAATCTTTCCGAAGCGCGGATTGACCCATTCGAACGCGAAAAACGTTATGGGTTCGCCCTGCTGTTTACCGCAATCGACAAGCTCCGCCTGCCACGCAACGTTCCGCGGCTCGTGGGCCTTGCCCCAGCCGGCTTCCAGGATGTTCACGCCGTAGCGAATGGGGGCGGATTCCACAAGTCCGTCCTCATAGACAAACTGGTAAAAGCCCAGCAGGTCCGCCGTGTCGGTGTTGTCCCAGGTTTCGCGAAATGCCGTAGAGTTTTGTGCGGGCAGGGAACAGGCGTGGAGGAAAAGGACGCTGCTGACGTCTTCGCCTAAAGGAATTATTACTGTTTCAGATTGTTTTCGTTGACCCCCGGTCGCAACAAGGATGGCATTCTTGCCGGCGCTTTTGTCTGGATTCGCCAGATCGAACACCTTGTCGCCTGCGCGAACCATTCCGCTTCGCAGTGAGGCAAATTCGATACCCGGCAGGGCATTGCTGCTTGAAGGTGTATTCAAGCGGGAACTGATATCTACCGGTGTGACCGGATCGTCGTCGCTCGGCCAGAGTCTAATTGCAACTCTTCGGCGAAAGTCCGGGATGGCCTGTTGCACCTTCTCTGAAAGGTCTCTGGGTTCCAGTGCCCGCATGGACCAGGTGAGGTTGGCGCAACCCAGGATGTCATACATCATGTCTTTGCCAAAATTGAATTCAGTGGTGGGAGCCCAGTAGGAGGGCGCCCCGCCCAGCACGCTCTTCCGCTGGCTGCGCCGCACGTAATCCTGGATTTCCGGAGTCATGTTGCCGTACACCTGGTGGAAACCCAGGTCCTGCACCTCGATGTCGTTGGCCTCGCCCGACCCTTCTTCTGTATTGTCCCAGAACCAGTTGAAGATCAGGATATCTTTGGGGATCAACTCTCGGACCTGCTGAGGAGAAAGCGCTCCGGGCGTCTGGTAAGAATAGCCCTCGGGACTCCGCGCGGGCTGGAAGCGTTTTCCGCGGACACGCTCGATCAGATGGTCGCCCCACATGGCGACTTCAACATTGTGCCGCTTCAAAAACGAATAGATTTTGTTGACGTCCTGAGTGAAAAGGACGGTCGGGTCTTTCCCTTTACATCTGGGACAGATTCCCCACGGCATGCGCCATTCATCGTGTCCGATGTGGACCATGCGTGGTTTCATGACCTCGATGTATTCTTCCATCACGTCGAACGACAGATTGTAGCTTCCCGGCGCGCTTGGGCAGTAGGTGTCGGGCCACTCGGCAGCCTGGATTTCGGCCAGCTCGCGATGCCGCGTCAGCAGGTAATAGCTGTGCGTCAGCGTTGAGATTTCCGGAATTACGTCCACGTGGTGCTGCCGCGAGTATTGCACCAGCTCCGCCAGCTCTTGTTTTTCGAGTACTCCGCCGTCGGTGAAAACCATGTTGCCGGAATCCTGGAACTGTTCGTGTGGGCCGGTGGAGCGCCCGCGGCGCGTATATTGCATATCTTTGGTAAAGTCGATCCATCCGGCGTTCAATTCCGGATGCCGGTCGAATTGCATTCCGGCGTCCATCTCAACAATCAGCTTGTTAAGCTTGCAGGGCGCCATGATCTCGCGGACGAATCGCTTGAAATAAGGGATGTGCCGCCGGCCGGGAACAAAAATATAAATGCCGCGGAATGGCTGGTGCGGCGCATCAACAATCCTCTGCGCGGGTACGGACACACCGTCTTCGGAGCGTTCGATCATCTGCAGGAGTGTTTGCAGCCCGTAAAAAGCGCCGGGCTTGTCGGCCCCTGTGATCGCAACGCACCGGTCAGTCGCGTCCAGCACGTAACCCTCGGGTCCCGGAGCGCCGCTCGCGGAACGGGTGTCGCCCGCCTCGCGATATTGCCGCAGCAGCGGATTGGAAGTGTCGCCCATCAGAATAAAACGCTGTGTTTTCGCGAGAGAGGCCGCATGCCGAATCCTTAACGCAATCCCATAACGGCTGGCGAGCTCGGCCGAGAGGAACGACGCAAGAAACAGGTCGGAGTCGGTCGCCAGTTCCGGCGCCAGAATCACCAGGGATTCATCAACTTTCAGGCGTCCGTTCTGCCTGGACACTTCGCGCGGGATGGGGAAGATCATTGGGTCCTCCTGTGAAGTAACTTTGTCATAAGTGAGGAACAGCTGATTTTGCCGGAGCATGAGGCCCGCGGATGTTGATGCGGCAAGCGGTCCCTCTATCAAAACTCCTGCGGGCGGGGAAGTCGCATGGCCGATACAGGCCAACCTGTTATGCCCGCAGATTGTCTTTCACGGCGCGTTCCGTCACCCAATCGGTCCACAGCGCGGTCTTGCCGCTTGAAAGCAGCGGCTTGCCGTCCAGGACCGCCTC
>JAJXZM010000502.1 GCA_021780055.1 Acidobacteriota bacterium | reverse complement strand
GGGTGATGTGCTGAAGATGGTTGTCGGCCAAGGGCTCAAGCTGGCGCTGATTGGCGTGGCCATCGGCATTGCAGGAGCGCTTGCGCTCACGCGATTCTTGTCGAGCATTCTATACGGCGTCAAGCCAACCGACCCGCTCACATTCATCGCCGTTTCACTCATCCTGATTGCCGTGGCGTTGCTGGCCTGCTACATCCCGGCCCGCCGCGCTGCCAAAGTCGATCCCATGGTGGCGCTCCGGTATGAGTAGCGCAGGCCCTTGCGGCCTGCGGTTCTTGATTTTCGTACGGGAGGGCTCTGCCATCCCGCAGGTCTCGTGGCGGCGCGTTTACCGCGCCAATGCCGATTGGTGATTGGTGATTGAAACGAATTATGAAATGTGAAATATGAAGGATGAAAAGGAAAGGCAAGCTGTGACGTGCGTTATGAGGCCTGCCGAGCCCGAGGAGGAGAAATGAACTGGCGGCGGCATCTTGCCAAAATCCGTGTCCTGTTTCGCCGGCGAAAGCTGGCGGAGGAGATCGATGAAGAGGTCCGCATCCATCTGGAGATGGAGCAACAGGAGAACCGTGAACGCGGCATGTCGCCTGAGGAGGCCCGCTACGCTGCCCTGCGCCGCTTTGGCAATGTGACCCAGGCTCAGGAGCAAAGCCGTGAAACGTGGGCATGGCAGTGGCTCGAAACGCTTCTTCAGGATGTTCGCTACGGCCTCCGCCAACTCCACCGCAATCCGGGATTTACAATTGTCGCGGTCCTGACTCTTGCTCTCGGCATTGGGGCGACTACCGCAATGTTCAGCGTCATTGATGGAATTATTCTCAAGCCTCTGCCGTATCCGCACCCTGAACAACTGGTGGCTGTGCGCCTCACGGCTCCGGGTATGAAGGTCAAGGAACTGGGCACCTCGCCGGCCCTCTACTTCATCCTCCGGGATCAAAATCGAACCTTCCAGGATTTTGGCCTTTATACGGGCTCATCGGCAGACGTCACTGGCCAAGGCGAGCCGGAGCGCGTGGCGGACATCACCGTGACCTATGGTTTGCTCCCCGCACTGGGAGTCACGCCTATGCTCGGGCGGCCGTTCAGGAGGTCCGACGACGAGCTCGGAAGCCCGGACACCGTGATGCTCACCTACGATTATTGGCAACGTAAATTTGGCGGCGACCGCGCTGTGGTTGGGAAAACGATTACCGTGAATGGAGAGCTTCGGCAGATCATCGGAGTCCTGCCGCAAAGGTTCCGCTCTTCGGGTCTGATCTTGCGCGGGTCTGGTCTTGCCCTGCTTATTCCGCTCCAACTCGATCGCGCCAGGACTTCCCTGGGAAGTTTCGTTTTTGAGGGTATTGCCAGGCTCAAGCCAGGAGTGACGCTTGCCCAGGCGGATGCGGATGTAGCCAGGCTGCTCCCCATCATGCTCAGAAGCTTTCCGCCGCCACCGGGGTACTCCACCAAAATGTTTGAGGATGGGCGAATCGCGCCGGACCTCCGGCCCTTGAAGCTGGACGTCGTAGGTAACCTCGGCAACGTCTTGTGGGTCCTGATGGGTGGAATCGCTCTGGTGCTTTTGATCGCATGCGCGAACGTTGCGAACCTCTTGCTGGTCAGAATTGAAGGTCGCCGTCAGGAATTGGCGGTTCGCACAGCCCTGGGCGCAAGCCGGAGCCGGATCGCCGCACAAATGTTGGTTGAGGGATTAATGCTGGCGCTTCTAAGCGGCGGCCTTGGCCTGGTGCTGGCCGATGTGGCCGTGCGCGCCCTGGTGGCGATCGCCCCCACCCGTTTGCCTCGCCTGAACGAAATCCACGTTGATGGGATGGCTGTGCTTTTCACGCTGGCTGTAACGTTTTTCGTGACCCTGCTCATCGGCCTGATCCCGATCTTGAAGTATACGGGCGTTGGTCTCGGCAGTGGATTGCGAGAGGGCGGACGCTCAACAAGCGAGAGCCGGCAAAGGCACCGGTCGCGTAGCGTGCTAGTAACGGTCCAGGTGGCCCTGGCTCTGGTCTTGCTGGTGAGCTCGGGACTCATGATTCGAACTTTCCGGGCGATGACTCGCGTCGATCCGGGATTCGTTGCCCCTTCCCAGATCCAGACGTTCCAAATTGCTATTCCCGAAACAAAGGTGAAGGACCCAGTGCAGGCGGTTCGAATGGAGCAGGAGATCGTCCAAAAAATCGAGGCCATTCCCGGAGTCTCCTCAGCCGGCCTTTCGCTGGGTCTTCCCATGGACGGCAGTAAATGGAACGATAACGTTTTGGCCCGGGACCACACCTATGATCCCGGCCAAATTCCGCTCCACCAGTACAGGTTCGTGTCGCCGGGATTTTTTGAGACGCTCGGCACGCCGCTGATTGCCGGCCGCTATTATACCTGGAGCGACATCTACAACAACGTTCCCGTGGCAATCGTGTCGGAAAAGCTGGCGCGTGAATATTGGGGTGACCCGAGAAATGCCCTCGGCAAGCAAATTCGCTCAACCACGCAGGATGACTGGGCAGAGGTAATCGGCGTGGTGGGAGACGTCCATGGCTATGGCGTGGATAAGCCAGCGCCCAGTTCGGTGTACTGGCCCATTCTGTTCCATTTTGGCGGCAAAGAGCCAACTGCGATCCGGTGGGTCAAGGTCTCAATTCGCAGCCCGCGCGCCGGATCACAAACCTTGATGAACGAGGTCCGGCGAGCAGTGTGGTCAGTGGATTCCGATCTTCCGCTCACCGAGGTCCACACACTCGAGTATTACGAGCGGACGTCGATGGCGCGTACTTCCTTTACGCTGGTGATACTGGCGCTGGCGGGTTGCATGGCTCTCCTGCTTGCTATTGTGGGCCTTTACGGTGTGATCTCTTATTCAGTGTCGCAGCGCATGCACGAGATGGGTATCCGCGCCGCTCTGGGTGCGCAGCACTCAGACATAATGGGGCTCGTCATCGGCCAGGGATTCAAGCTGATGCTCGCGGGCGTGGCGATTGGTATTGTGGGGGCGCTGGCGCTGACAAGGTTCTTATCGAGCCTCCTTTATGGCGTCACGCCCACGGACCCTCTCACGTTCATCGCCGTTTCGCTCATCCTGATTGCCGTGGCATTGCTGGCCTGCTACATCCCCGCCCGCCGCGCGGCAAAAGTCGATCCCATGATCGCGCTGCGATACGAGTAGCGGCGGGGTCACCTCGCCAATGCTGATTTGCGATTTGCAATTTGTGATTGAGCGGTCAAACCCAATTATGAATTATGAAGGATGAGGTATGAAGTATAAAAACAATCTGTTCGTGCGGCAGCGCCGGCCGATCGGGTGTTCTGTTTCACACTTCCCACTTCCTAATTCATCCTTCCTCCTGATGGGTCCCCGAAAATTCCTCTTGCCTTCGAGGGCAAGTTGGCGCATACTCCCCTCAACGCATGATGGAAGAGAAACGTGAAAGATCGGGCGATCTGGTCCAGGGCACTCTCGACATGCTGATCCTGAAGGTTCTTGCCCTCGGCCGCGCCCACGGCTACGCCATCGCGGAATCCATCCATCAACGGTCTGAAGACGTTCTGCGCGTGGAAGAGAGCGCGCTTTACCCGGCGCTGCATCGCCTGGAACTGCGCGGCCTGCTGGCGGCTGACTGGGGCATCTCAGAGAACAACCGCCGGGCAAGATTTTACCGGCTGACGGCTCGGGGGCGGAAATACTTGGAGGCCGAGTCGGCACGCTGGAACCGCATGACGGCGGCGATTGCGCGCGTCATGGAAACCGGGTGAGAACAATGGGTGATTGAGTGATTTGTGATTGGCGATTGAAAAACAATCGAGGAAATATGAAGGATGGAACTGGATTCGGCAGCCGCAGGGCCTCGTTTCATCCTTCAAACTTCATAATTCATAATTTCTCACCGGAGGGCCCATGCTTCCGGAATGGATGACAGCAATCGGGCTGCGCATCAGGGCGCTGTTCCGGCGCCGGCAGCTTGAGCGCGACCTGGACGACGAGCTCGAATTCCACCTGGCCATGCACCAGCAGAAGCTCGTCAATCAAGGGATGCCGCCGGAAGAAGCGCGCTACGCCGCCCGCCGGGCCTTTGGCAATCCAACCCAGACCAAAGAAACCAGCCACGACCTGTGGACTTTTCGCTTCCTCGAAACGCTCTGGCAGGATCTCCGCTACGGCCTCCGCCAGTTGTGCCGCAATCCGGGATTCACGATCGTCGCCGTTCTAACGCTTGCTCTTGGCATCGGAGCAAATGCGGCCATATTCAGTGTGCTCTACCAGGACCTGATCCGGCCGTTGCCTTATCCTCACGCGGATCGCCTGGTAATGTTCGGAGTGGATGTGCCGGCGCTCGATTCCCGTCCTTTTTTCTTTGGCTTCACCTACCTTGGTTTGCGTCATGAACAGACGCCGTTTGAATCAATGGCCTCCTGGCGGCCCGGCGTGCAGGGTTGCGACATCGCAGGCCCGCAGCCGCAGCGAATGGATTGCGTCCTGGCGGAATCGACTTTCCTCCCCACGTTTGGCATCCAACCGGTTCTCGGTCGGAATTTCACTTCGGAAGAGGATCTTCCCGGCGGTCCACCTGTCTGTTTGATCTCCTATGGAATGTGGCGGAGCCGTTTCGGGGGCAATCGCGCTGCCCTCGGGCAATTGCTTTCCATTGACGGGAATCCGACAAGAATCGTTGGGATACTGCCGCGCGACTTTGAATGGCCCACGCTCGCCCGCGTGGACATCGTTTTGCCGGAAAAACTGCCGGCGTCTGCAAACGGCCAAAGCCCGGGGATGGCACTGCGAGCCTATGCGCGGCTGAAACCAGGGGTAAGCATGGCGCAGGCCCGCGAGCAGCTTCATCCCTTTCTTGAGCGGTTCATCCAGTCCGCTCCGCCCATGTTCCGAAAAGAAATTCGTTTGGGACTCATCTCGGTTCGCGAAGACCAGGTTGGCTCCGTTCGGCAGGCCTTGTGGGTCCTGTTCGGAGCCACGCTCGCTCTGCTGCTGCTGGCAACGGCAAACGTGACGAACCTGTTGCTGGCGCGAGCAGAGGCACGCCAGCACGAACTTGCGGTGCGGGCCGCTCTTGGAGCGAGCCGCTGGCGCCTGGCGCGGCTTCGACTGATTGAGAGCCTGCTGCTGGGTCTGGGAGGTGGAATGGCCGGTCTGGGTCTGGCATTCCTTTTCCTGCGCGTCTGCGTGGTGCTGGCGCCGGCGGGAATTCCGCGCATCGGGCAGGTACATCTGGGCGCGCCCGCGCTGATTCTGATTGCCGTAATCTCGCTCTTTTCGGGATTGCTGTGCGGCGCGGGATCATCCCTGGCCTTCAGGCCGTCTGGCCTGTTGCTGGTCGGCCGCTCCACCGGGTCACTTCGCGGAAGGCTGAGGCCGGCCCTCATTGCCGCGCAAGTCGCGGTGTCGCTTGTGCTGCTGGTGGGTGCAGGGCTGCTTCTCCACACTCTCTGGAACATCCAGAACATTCCCCTGGGAATGGAAACGAACCACGTTATCACTGCAGAGGTCACACTCGGAAACCGGTTCAGCTCCCAACCCGGAGAAGCAGCGGAATTTTTTCAGCGACTGGAAACCAGTTTGACCGGCCTGCCCGGTGTCACCGGCGTAGCGGTAAGCGACTCATTGCCACCCTCCGGCGCCGAGCATAGCATGCCGTTTTTTGTGATTCACCCGGAGGGCCACCCGCCATTCGAAAAGGGAACGGGAGGCATGGTCGCCTGGCGGGCCGTAACTCCTGGTTACTTTAAGATGCTCGACATCCCAATCATTGGGGGCCGCGGGTTCGTAGCCGCCGATCGCGACCCTGATGTGAACGTGATCATCTTGAGCAAAAAACTGGCAGGCCGACTGTTCCCCGGCGAGAATCCAATCGGCCGGCGGCTGCAATTCACGCCGCCGGGGCTCCCCTGGTACGACGTGGTCGGAATTGCGGCAAACGTGAAGAACGCGGGGCTTACCCGCGAAGCCGACCCGGAATACTACATGATACGCAAGGACTCGCCTGACCTCGGTCAGCCTCGTTCCCCCGACCTCCAGCGCCACGCGTTCTTTCTCGTACGAAGTCCGCTGGCGGCGCGCGGCGTTGAAAGTATGGTGAGGGGCGCCATTGCTTCGCTGGACCCAACCTTGCCTGCTACATTTTCCACACTTGACGCGCGCGTGGATCAGTTGCGCGAACGGCCGCGATTTGATGCAGTCCTCACCGCACTTTTCGCATTGCTCGGGCTTCTGCTTGCAGCAATCGGCCTGTTCGGTCTGGTGTCTTACTCGGTGGCGCGGCGCACCCACGAAATCGGAATTCGCATGGCATTAGGGGCGGAACGCGGAGACGTGGTAAGGATGGTTGTTGGGCAAGGGCTCAGGCTGGTGTTGATTGGCGTAGCCATCGGCATTGCCGGGGCCTTGGCGCTGACTCGCTTCTTGTCGAGCCTCCTTTATGGCGTCACGCCCACCGACCCGCTCACGTTCATCGCCGTCTCGCTGATCCTGATCGCCGTGGCTTTGCTGGCCTGTTACATTCCTGCCCGCCGCGCCGCGAAAGTCGATCCCATGGTGGCCCTGCGCTACGAGTAAGGCGATTAGAATCGCCGAGAGAGAGACATCCAATGTTTTCCGAGTCAAGGAGGGAGCGATTTACTTGAGGAGGACAAAGATGCGATACCTAACGGGGCTATGGATCGTGTTGTTTGTGTTTGTCGCGACATCCGCGTGGGCTGCCGATGTCACAGGAAAATGGACAGGATCAATGGTGCTGAATACCGGCGGCACCGACCCCGCTAATGCCCGGTCGAAGCAGAACGGTAATGTGGTGACAGGGAGCATGGGCCCGTCGGACGAAAAGCAATTCCCGCTCATCAGCGGCCGCGTTGATGGCGATCAGGTCACAATCGAGGCGCGGCCCGTCAGTTCTGCGGCTGACCATGAAGCTGGAGGGAACAAAACTTAGCGGCGAGGTGTTCGAGAACAACCAGGAGATCGGCACAGTCTCGCTCGAAAAAGCAAGCCAGTGAACCGTCGTCCTGCGCCCCGCAGGCAATGTCGATCCCATCGCGGCGTTGAGATGCAAGGCATTGTTGCGGCAGCGGTCCCCGCCTGCGGCTGCTTGAGCAGGAGAAGAGCCGCGATGTTACGAGGCTCCCAAGATAGGCTACATTCTGGTCCCGAAACACTTGAAATGGGACGCATGGGATTTTCATCGTGCCAATCAAGCATTTTTGTAACTTATTGATATACAAATACTTCTTAGAATTTAATGACGGCGCCGTCCGTCAGAATTTCTAAATTCGTCCCATTTTGGCGCAGGGAGTAAAATTTACAATTCGGCATCTGATGGGCCGGGCCACGCCTCCGTCTTCCCCGCCTCATAAAGGTCGCACTTACAGTTGAGGTGCCGTACAAGTTAAGGTGAATCCCTCAGGACATGCTGCTAAAATAGTCGGTTGTACCTTTTGGAATTTCGGGGCTATGGCAACCACCTTCACCGAAAAGTACGACGTGGTCGTCGTCGGAGCTGGACACGCGGGCGTTGAGGCCGCAATGGCCGCCGCGCGCATGGGGCTGAAAACTGCGCTCTGCACCATCAACCTGGACCTGATCTGCCAGATGTCGTGCAACCCGGCCGTGGGCGGCATCGCCAAGGGCCACCTAGTGCGCGAAGTGGATGCGCTGGGCGGCGTGATGGGCGAAGTGATTGACGCCGTCGGCATCCAGTTCCGGCTGCTCAACACCAGCCGCGGCCCGGCTGTCTGGTCGCCGCGCGCGCAGGCCGACAAGAAGCTCTATCGCGTCAGGATGCGTCAGGTGCTGGAGCAGGAACCGAACCTGCGCATCAAGCAGGCGGAAGTCATCGACCTGGTGCTGGAAGATTTGAAAAGTGGCGCGTCATCCGCGCCCGATGGCGGCACGTCCCGGCAGCGTGTTCGCGGCGTTCTGCTGCGCGATGGGAGGACCATCGAAGCCGGCGCCGTCGTGGTCACCACCGGAACGTTCCTGAACGGCCTCATCCACTGCGGCGAACAGAAGTATGCAGCGGGCCGCTCGGGCGAGCCTCCGGCCGTGTTGCTGGGCGAAGCTTTGCGGCGCATGGGATTTGATGTGGGCCGGCTGAAGACCGGAACACCGCCGCGCCTCGATCGCCGCACAATTGACTTTTCGCAATTCAAAGTACAGCCGGGCGATCCCGTCCCCACGCCCTTCAGCTTCCGCACGCGGGCCATCACACAGGAACAGACCGTCTGCTGGATCGCCCTGACCAACGGCGAAACGCACCGCGCTATCCGCGAGAACATTCACCGCTCCCCGCTATATTCAGGTCAGATCAAGGGCATCGGTCCGCGCTACTGCCCGTCGATTGAAGACAAGATCGTAAAATTTCCGGACAAGCCGCACCATCAGCTTTTCCTCGAGCCCGAGGGTCTGGACACCAACGAAATTTACGTGAACGGCATGTCGACTTCCATGCCCATTGACGTTCAGGCGGCCATGGTGAAATCGATTCCCGGCCTCGAGAACGCAGAGATGATCCGGCCGGGTTACGCGATTGAATACGACATGATCCAGCCGACAGAACTCCGCCCCTGGCTCGAGACCAAGAAAGTTCAGAATCTGTTTCTAGCCGGGCAGATCAACGGCACCACCGGCTACGAGGAAGCCGCCTGCCAGGGCATCATGGCCGGCATCAACGCCGGGCTGCGCGTCCAGTGCCGAGAGCCGCTGGTGATCGGGCGCACGGAGGGTTACACCGGCATCCTGATCGACGACCTGGTCAACAAGGGAGTGGATGAACCCTACCGCATGTTTACGTCGCGCGCCGAGTTCCGCCTGCACCTGCGCATCGACAACGCCGACGAGCGACTGATGCCCATCGGGTACAAGGCCGGCACCATCCGCCAGCAGGACTATGACAATTTTGTCCGCAAGCGCCGGCGCATTTCCGCCGCGACAAGCTTCCTGCTTGAAACGCGGCTCGATCCGCAGTCGCCCGCAGGCCGGGAAATTTACACGCGCTTGAGGCTGATGACGGATGGCCGGTTCGACGCTCCAGCGCCACTCAGTGGCGCGCAACTGCTGAAGCGGCCGGAACTGGGCATTGACGACCTGATAGAATGGATCAATGAAGGCCTTCGCAGTGCAGGCAATGAACCCATCGCCACACACAACGGCGATGGCATGGCATCACTGCTGGCGCGCGAAGAAGCCCGACGGATTGAGACCGATCTCAAGTACGAAGGCTATCTGGCCCAGCAGGAGAAGCACATCGAACACATGAAGCGCGCCGAGCAGCGCCGCATTCCGGAATGGTTTGATTACGGCAAGGTCTCCGGGCTTTCGCGCGAGGTGGTTGAGAAGTTCACGCGAGTACGCCCGCTCACTCTCGGCCAGGCCTTGCGCATTCCCGGCATCACGCCCGCGGCGGTGTCGCTCGTCAACGTCTACATTGAAATCTTCCAGCGCCGCAGCGCAGAACAGACGCCAACATAAGCGCGAGATGTTAAGATCCAGAATAGCGTTGACAGGTCCTTCCAGCGCGGAAATAGCATTGGTAGGAAAGCGTAGGCGCCATGCCCACTGCCTAGGAACTGTTGCGATTCTTATATAGGAATGGCTACCGTGAAAAGCACCGGACGGGATCACATCTGATCCTTGTGCACCCCGAGCGCCGGATGCTGGTCATCCCCATTCATCGCGGCGACCTTCCACGTGGCTTGTTCCTCAGGATTCTGAAGGATGCAGGGTTTAGTGAGCAGCAGTTCCTGGAAGATTAAACGGCAATTGAGACTGTTTCCGAATACACGGTCCGCGAACGTGGGAGCGGCTTTCTGCGGGCGCGCGATTCGCGGATGTAAATTCTCATTGCCTCAAAGATGCTTGCCTTTGCTTCTTCGATTGTCTTCCCAATTCCGTACACGCCCGGAAGATCTTCACTGCAAGCGTAGAACTTCTTGCCTTCGCGTTCGATCTTGATGGGATACGTGAAGTACTTCATGGTTACATCCTACCACAAGTGCAATTTATCGCTTTGGCTTCCACTTTTCAAAAAATACCGTGAAGTCCTGGTAAGGCATGGCGCGAGCGTTGGCGAACTGGCCCTGGCTCTGGGCGTAGAGAAGTTTCCCGTGCGGGTCGAGCACGGCAAGCGCGGGGATTCCTTTGCTGATGGGAACGCCGTATTCCCTTCCCACGTCGAGGTTCTTGTCAAAGCGGCCGACGTCGATCAGGACCACCACAAAATCGCGCGCGAGCAGGCGGACCAGATCCGGCTTGTGCATCTGCGCATCCAGCGCATGACAATCCGGTCACCAGTTGGCGCCGAAAATCAGCACAACGTTGCGGCCTGTCTTTGAGGCCTTTGCAATAGCCGCGGCGATGTCCTGGCGGGCGTCGGCGTGTTCGTCATAGAGCGGCTGGCTTGCGGCCCTTGCCACGGCGGCGCTCAGCGTCAGTGCGCACATAGCCAGCAGCAGCACTGCGAGTTTTGATTCACTTCTTCGTTTCGTCAACATCGTTCAACCATCATAAATCAAAAACCTCAACCAAGCACAGGGCATTGAAGTCAGCCCCGCATTGCGCCGATCAATAGCCTGTGGGAGTGCGCGCACAAGCTGCGGCTCCCGGGAGGCGGCAATGCCGGAAGAGACCGAGCAACAGACAACCAAGCCCGAAAGCGCGGCGTCATCGAAAAAAAGCTACAAGTTTATCCAATGGGATGATGCGGGAACGGTGGCGCACCTCACGATGAATCGCCCCGGGCAGAACGTGATGAACATCGACATGCTGCGCGAGATGACTTCCGCCATCGAGAGCCTGAACCATCGCGAAGAAGTTCGGCTGGTGCTGCTGGACGCCTCGCCTGAATGCGAAGGCTATTTCTCTCTGGGCCTTGGCGTCGAAGGTTACACCGAGCAACTGGTCTTCCAGATGATGGACACCTTTCACGAGGTTTTCCGCGCCATGATGGACGTTTCAAAACCCGTCCTCGCCGTCGTGGACGGCATCGCTTCGGGAGCGGGCAGCGAACTCGCGGCCTTCTGCGACCTCGTGATCGCTACTGAAAACGCGCAGTTCCGCCAGCCGGAAATCAAGCTGGGCGTGTTTCCTCCGCTCGGAGCGGTGGTCTATCCGCGCGTGATCGGGCCGCGCCGGGCCATGGAATTTCTGCTGACCGGCGAACCGATCAACGCCCGCACCGCGCTTGACATCGGACTGGTCAACCGGGTCGTCTCCCGCGCCGATCTCCAGCCAACCGTGGACGCCATGGTGCATCGCATCACCGACGAGAGCGGCCCTGTGCTCCAGTTGCTCAAACGCGTGATCTTTAACGGGACCTGGATGCCCTTCACCGAAGCCCTCAAGCGCGCCCAGGACATCTACCTCAACCAGTTGTTCGCCCTGGAAGATTCCCAGGAAGGCCTGCGCGCCCTGCTCGAAAAACGCAAGCCCGTGTGGAAGAACCGATAGGCCAAAACCGCTTGACATCGGCACTGCAACCGCCTAGGTTTTAAGCGTATGGACTACCACAAGATCATTACGCTCGAGCCCGGTAAACGCGGCGGCAAACCCTGCATCCGCGGATTGCGAATTACTGTTTATGATGTCCTCGATTATCTTGCCTCTGGCATGACGGAGCAGGATATCCTGCACGACTTTCCGGAGCTGACTTCCGACGACATCAAGGCGTGCATGGCATTCGCCGCCG
>JAJXZM010000410.1 GCA_021780055.1 Acidobacteriota bacterium | reverse complement strand
TCTCGGCAAGCACGTGATTGCGGCGTTCGGTCGCCCGCCGTGCGTGACGGTAGGGCGAGTAGTAATTGGGGCCGCGGATAATTCCCGCCAGCAGCGCGGCCTCCGGCAGAGTCAGTGATGAAATATTCTTGTTGAAGTAGGCGTTGGCCGCCTCGCCAAAACCGTAAATCGAGAAGCTGCCGCTTTGCCCCAGGTAAATTTCATTGGAGTAGAGTTCAAAAATCCGTTCCTTGCTGAGCCGGTGCTCCAGCAAGATTGCGACGAATGCTTCCTCGATTTTCCTACGCAGTACCCGCCGCGGACTGAGGAAGAAATTCCTCGCCAGTTGCATAGTGAGCGTGCTGGCGCCCTCCGCCCAACGGCCCGCGCGCAAGTCGGCAAAACCAGCCCCAATGATGCGGAACAGGTTGATGCCGTGATGGGTAAAGAAGGTGTGGTCCTCCGCGGATACAACCGCGTTGACCAAATTCCTGGGAATCTGCTGGTACCGTACCACCCGGCGCTTGGAACGGCTGCTTCCAAACAGCGTGGTGATCACTTCCGGCTCCAGCCAGTAGTTCTGGAGCGAAGTGCCCCGGTCCGTTGCCGTGATGGAAGCGATGCGCCCTCCGCTGAAAGCCAGCGTTGCGGGTCCTTCCTGCATCACCGGCCCGTGAAAAAAGGAATTCGGTCCCGGATTGACCACCAGGCGGTTCCCCTGAATTTCAAAGTTGCCGAAATGCGATTCAGTCTGGCCCGTGGTGTAGCCCGCCCTCTGGAGCCTGCCCGCAAATGCTTCGGGCGAGCCGGGCTCGCCCACTTCCACCGGCATGGGAGCAGCGTACACCAGCGAAGCATGGTTGAAGACGTCCCCGCTCAGGCGCGCATCGATCATCCGCGAGAAATGGACGTAAAAATAAACGGAGACCGTCGCGGCCACCAGCAGAGCCAGCAGTCCGCCGCCAATTGCCACCTGCTGCCACGGCGGCAGTTTCTGAAGCGAGCCAAAGCGGCCCTTCCAATTGGGCTTTGAGGTTTTCCGGGTTGAGGTTTTTCTTCGGGGAGGCACGGCTTAGATGTTGCTGTTTGTCGCCGAGAGACCAAAATGGAGAGGGAGCGTGTAGATTTTCAAATCGACGTAAACCTCATAATTGACCTTAATAACAACGGTTTGGCCGACTGAAACCTTGATGTCCTGTCGTTCCACGGGTAGCCCCAGCGACTCAGCTTTCGAGTAAATTTCGGTCTGAACGTCTTCAGGCCTCGGCTGCGGCTGGCGAACGGTCGACTGAACAGCCTCATTGTTCACGAAATCCTGAAGCTGATAGTTTTCCACATAAACCGGCACAATCTTGAAAGCGCAAAATCCCACGATCGCAAGAAATGCCAGGGAGAGGAACGCTTTCACTCACCCTCCCCCGAGTCGCTGAGTGAGAACATCTCCGATAACGCCGCCCGGCCGCTCAATTCTGCTTCTCCAAGCGTTCCCGCAGCGCCACAGCTATCTCGTCAAGGTTAACATCGTGGACCTGCTTTGTCGAGCGATGAAAGATTTCACCCAACCCCTGGGCAAGCTTCTTCTTGCCAAGTGTGATGCGGAACGGCACGCCAATGAGGTCGGCATCCTTGAACTTGACGCCGGGCCGCTCTTCCCGGTCATCAAACAACACGTCCAACCCCATTCCTTGCAACTGCTTGTAAAGATTCTCCGCGGCTGTCTTGACGCCCGGGTCATCCATATTGGCCGCCGTCAGGATCACATCAAAAGGAGCAATCGCCCGCGGCAGGAACATACCGTCCGCGTCGTAGTTCTGCTCAACGGCCGAGGTCAGAATCCGCTCCACGCCAATGCCGTATGACCCCATCGTCATGCAGACTTCCTTGCCGTTGGGGTCGAGCACGGTGGCATGCATGGCCTCGGAATAGCGGCGGCCCAGCTTGAAAACATGGCCCAGTTCAACCGATACCGAGACCCGCAACGGCTTGCCGCACCGGATGCAAAGATCGCCTGCCTGGACCACGCGCAGGTCGGCGAATTCGGCCGTGAAATCTCGGCCGGGCGTCACGTTGCGCAGGTGAGTATCATTCCGGTTGGCCCCGGTGATCATGTTTTTCCGACCATCAAGCGACTGGTCCGCCAGGACGCGCGCGCCTTTAATGCCAACCGGCCCCAGCGAGCCCAGGTGCGCCCCGTGCAGGTCAAACGCCTCGTCGGCCGTTGCCGGACGATAGCTGGTGGTTTGCAGCACGGACGCCAGCTTGGTTTCGCTCAGATCGTGGTCGCCCCGCAGCAGGAGCACCACGGGCTTGCTTTCAACAATGTAGACCAGCGTCTTGATCATCCTCGACGCCGGCTCGCCCGTGAAAGCCACGAGATCGTCAATGGTCTTCTGCCCCGGAGTCGGGAATGGTTCCGGAGGGGCGTCGCCCGGCAGGTCCTCAACTGCTTCGACGGCGGACCTCGCCTTCTCAAGATTGGCCGCGTAACCGCAGTCGCAGATGGCAATGTAGTCCTCGCCGGAATTGGTGGGCACCATGAATTCGTGCGAAACCGTTCCGCCCATCGCCCCCGAATAGGCTTCGGCAATCACATACTTGAGGCCGCAACGATCGAAGATGCGGCAATAGGCGTCATAGTGTTTCTGATAACTCTCATCAAGACCCGCGTCGTCAAGGTCAAACGAATAAGAGTCCTTCATGATGAACTGACGCAGGCGAAGCAGCCCCGATTTCGGCCGGGGCTCATCGCGAAACTTTTCCTGGATTTGATACCACAACTGCGGGAGCTGCTTGTAAGACCGAAGTTCCCCGCGGGCGATGTTGGTCATCTCTTCTTCGTGGGTCACGCCCAGGCACATGTCGTGCTGATTGCGGTCCTTGAATTTGAACATCGTCTCGCCAAACAGATCGTATCGGCCGGATTCCCGCCAGAGTTCAGCCGGATTCAGCGCCGGCAGATAAAATTCCTGCGCCCCGATCCGGTTCATCTCCTCACGAA
>JAJXZM010000412.1 GCA_021780055.1 Acidobacteriota bacterium | reverse complement strand
GATGCCGTCGATTACATCCAGGCCCACGCCAAGCCGGCAAAGAACTGACGGCACAGGCCCGCAGGAGGACAGCACTTGGCCCGTAGAGTCGTCGTGACAGGGGTTGGCCTGGTCAGCGCCCTGGGAGTGGGAACCGAAGTGACGTGGCAGAGTCTGCTCGCCGGAAAAAACGGCGCAGCCCCGATCACTCACTTTGATACCACGGGCTTCCCCGTCACATTCGCCGCAGAAGTCAAAGGATTCGATCCACTTCGTTACGTTGAAAAACGTGATGTGAAGAAGATGGGGCTGTTTATTCAGTTCGCCATGGCGGCGTCGGAGTTTGCCATGGAGCAGTCCGGCCTTAAAATCACGCCAGACATTGCGGAACGCGCCGGCGTCTATATCGGTTCCGGCATCGGAGGTTTCGACGTCATCGAGCGCGAGCATACGGAGCTGATGAAGGGCGGACCCCGAAGGATATCTCCCTTTTTCATTCCCGCGTCCATCGTCAACCTTGCGTCCGGATTTGTCTCCATTCGCTGGGGCGCCAAGGGACCCAATTCCGCCACGTGCACTGCATGCTCATCCAGCGCGCACGCCGTGGGCGATTCCTTCAGGCTGATCCAGCGCGGCGACGCGGATATCATGATTTCCGGAGGCGCCGAAGCCGCCATCACCCCGATGGGCGTGGGCGGATTCGCCTCCATGCGCGCCCTTTCTTCGCGCAACGATGAGCCCGAAAAAGCCAGCCGGCCATTCGACCGTGACCGCGACGGGTTTGTTATCGGAGAAGGATCGGGCATTCTGATCCTGGAAGAACTGGGCTTTGCCCTCCAGCGCGGAGCCACGATCCTGGGCGAGGTTGTCGGTTACGGCATGTCCGGCGACGCCTTTCACATCACCCAGCCCTCCGAAGACGCTGACGGCGCCATTCGCGTCATGCGCAACGCCTTGAAAGACGCCGGGATCGAACCAGGCCAGGTGGACTACATCAACGCTCACGGAACGTCCACGCCTTTCAACGACAGGCTGGAAACCAAAGCCATCAAAGCGGTCTTTGGAGACCGCGCTTACCAGTTGCCGGTCAGTTCCACCAAGTCCATGACCGGCCACCTGCTGGGAGGAGCTGGCGGGCTCGAGGCGGGAATCTCAATGCTCATCCTGCGCGACCAGATTATTCCTCCGACCATCAACTACGAGAATCCGGATCCTGAATGCGATCTGGATTACGTTCCAAACCAGGCCCGCCGGGCAGAGATCAACTGCGCACTTTCAAACTCATTCGGGTTCGGCGGCACCAACGCGGCTCTGGTCTTCAAACGCTACTCGGAATAGCACAGCCAGGCCCGCAGCGGATTGAAATTTTCTGTCGGGAGAAATTTCCCTCATGAAGATTCTTGTCTGCCTCAAGCAAGTCCCTTCCCGTGACGCTATCCTCAGAGTAAATAACGCCTCGACATGGATCGAGGAAGCCGATATCGGCTACGAGGTCAACGAGCCCGACGTTTACGCGCTTGAAGAGGGACTGAGGCTAAAGGAAAAACTGGGCGGCGAAGTCGTCGTCTGCACGCTCGGCCCTGCCCGCGCCGGCCAGGCCATCAAGGAAGCTCTGGCCAAGGGGGCCGACCGCGCCCTGCACCTTGAAGACGCTGCTTTTTCTAACTTGGACGCGCATGCCACCGCCAAGGCGCTGGCTGCTGCCATCCGCAAGGAAAATCCCGACCTGGTGCTCACCGGACTTCAATCCGACGACTTCGGTTTTGCGCAGACCGGCGTCATCCTGGCGGAGAATTTGGGACTGCCGCATTCAACCATCGTCATGGAGATACAGACGGAAGGCGACCATCTGAAAGTGAAACGGGAACTTGAAGGCGGATGGTTCCAGTGGATTGAAATGCCGCTGCCCGCCGCGCTGACCATCCAATCAGGCATCAACAAGCCGCGTTACGCCACCCTGAAAGGCATCATGTCCGCCAAAAACAAGCCACTCCAGAAGCTGACCGCGCAGGACCTGGGCCTCGACGCCGAGGCGCTCAAACCGCGACAGATAATTTCCCGCATTTATATCCCGGCAAAAACGGCGCAGACTGAGTTTATTGAAGGAAACCCCAAGGAAATCGCCGAACGGCTGGTGGATAAATTGAAAAACGAGGCAAGAGTGATTTAGTGGGATGGCAGGCGGAATGAATCCCAGACGTGGAAAGTGAACAGGACCATGGCAGAAGAAATTCTTGTTTACGCGGAACATCAGGAAGGAAAGCTGGCCCGCCCTGCGTGGGAAGCTGTGGCTGCGGCGCAACAACTGGCAGGGGAATTGGGAGCGAACTGCGTCGCCGCAATCCTGGGAGACAACGTCAGCACTCTGGCCGCAGAACTGGCCGGCGCCGGAATCCAGGAAGTTCTGACCGTCGAATCGCCGCAGCTTGCCACCTACACGCCTGACGGTTACAGCCTGGCGCTTCGCCAGGTGATCGAGAAGCGGCAGCCTCGTTATGTGGTTTTCAGCCATACCTACCAGGTGCGCGACTTCGCGCCCAAGCTAGCCGCTTCGCTCGACCGGGCGCTCGTTGGAGACTCGCTCGGTTACCGCCGCGAAGGCGAGCAGACGATCTTTGTCCGGCAGGTTTTTCAGGGCAAGTTTTCGGCTGACGTTGAATTCTCCGGCGCGCCCCCGTACTTTGTGTCATTCCAGGCAGGAGCTTTTCGCGAGGATTCGGTCGAGCACGGTCCCGTCCAGGTAGCCGTTACCTCCTTTGAGATCAATATTCCGCCGGAAGCCATCCGCACCCGGCCCCAGGAGAAGTTTCGAGAAGCCAAACAGGCCGTCGATCTGAGCCAGGCCGAAATCATTGTTGCCGTTGGTCGTGGCATCAAGAAGCCCGAAAACATGGAGTTGGTCCAGAAACTGGCCGAGGCGCTGGGCGGTGAAATTGGAGCCTCGCGGCCCATCTGCGACAACGGCTGGCTGCCCATGGACCGCCAGATCGGAAGCTCCGGCCAGACG
>JAJXZM010000569.1 GCA_021780055.1 Acidobacteriota bacterium | reverse complement strand
TTTGAGCTGGGCGGAACTTTGAAATACGAACAAGACGCTTCCACCGCGGACCTTTGCGAGCAGTTCATGAAGATCCAGGGTCTGTTCGAAACCACGCGAACACTCGGAATCAAGCCGAAAGACGATCCCGCATTGCTGGTCTCAGCAGCAGAGTTCATCCTGGAAGGACTCTATGCGCTAAAGAAGATCAGCCGTAATGAAGAACTAGGCTTTTATGTGGAGCGCCGCACGGCAGAGCCCATTGTCGAACCGGGCGATAGGCTTAACCGTCGCCATCGCCCCTTAAACTGAGTCCCAAAGGCAGTCGAACCTTTCACTGGAATGAAGAAGGCAACGCCCGATGAAGTACATCAAATACGGGAAACACATTCCGGACCCCTTTGAAGATCTGAGCGCCGAGGACCTGATGCAGATGCTGCAGGATTTTCTGCTCGACAGCGGCTTCTACAGCCAGTATTACGGCGTCCGCGAGATGGATCCCGAAAAAACGATGGAGCAACTGCGGAACGCTCTGCTGGAAGCACTGGAACAAAAAGGCATGATCTCGGACGAACTCCTCGAAGAGATGTTTGATAACCCGGAAAGCTCTAAACTCTCTGAGGCCCTCGACCGGTTGATGCAGCAACTGGCCGACGAAGGCTATGTCTCAATTGAACAGCCTCAGCAAGGAGCGGTCAGTGACCAAAGAACAGGCCAGATGGGCAGTGGGGAAGGACAAACAAAGTTCGAGATAACCGACAAGGCGCTCGACTTCCTGGGGTTCAAAACGCTTAAGGACCTCCTCGGCTCACTGGGAAAATCAAGCTTTGGCCGCCATGACACCCGTGAGATGGCCACCGGTGTGGAATCCGACGGCTCAAGCCGCCGTTACGAATTCGGTGACACGCTGAACCTGGACGTAAACGCCACGCTGCTTTCAGCCATCAGCCGTAACGGGCTGAAGATGCCGCTCGAACTGGATTATCAAGACCTGCAGGTCCGGCAGTGTGAATATCAAAGTTCCTGCGCAACGGTGCTGATGCTGGATTGCAGCCACAGCATGATTCTTTACGGCGAGGACCGCTTCACACCGGCAAAAAAGGTGGCCATGGCGCTGACCCATCTGATCCGGACCCAGTTCCCTGGCGACACTCTGCACATGGTACTTTTCCACGATTCAGCGGAGGAAATTCCGCTTCAACAACTGGCTCGCGTCAAGGTAGGACCTTACTACACAAACACTCGCGAAGGCCTGCGGCTGGCGCAGCGAATCCTCTCCCGCCAGCGGAAAGACATGCGCCAGATCGTGATGATTACTGACGGCAAGCCTTCCGCTCTGACGCTCGAAGACGGACGGATTTACAAGAATGCTTTCGGTCTCGACCCGCTGGTGGTCTCGGAAACATTGCATGAAGTCGTTCGCTGCCGCCGCAATGGGATCCTCATCAATACCTTCATGCTGGCTTCCGATTATGGCCTGGTAAATTTCGTGCAGAAGGTCACGGAAATCTGCCGCGGCAAAGCTTACTTCACCACGCCTTACACCCTGGGCCAATACCTCTTGATGGATTACATGCAGAAAAAGGTCAAGCACATCCACTGAGACGGAGAGCAGTCTCCACCCCGTGTACGAAACCTAACGGGCGTGTTTCGAGGCGGCCCTCAGCATCGCCTCGATGCTCTGCTCGACGTCCGCCTCTGTCGTTGACCAGTTGCACACGCTGATGCGCATGGCAGTTCGGCCCTTCCACACAGTCCCGGCGCACCAGCACGTGCCATCCTCCTGAATTGCGGCAATCGTGCGCTGCGTTTGTTCCGGAGTACCGAACGAAACCAGGACCTGGTTCAGCACAACTTCATTGAGCACTTCGAATCCTGCCCCCGCCAGGGCCTCTGCAAACCGGCGTGCGTGACGGCAACACCGTTCCACAAGATCGGTAAGACCCTTGCGCCCCAGCGACCGAACGGCCGCGTAAACGGGAACAGACCGCGCGCGCCGCGATTCTTCCGGGACAAACTCGTGCGGGTCGCGCTCGTTGCCGGTTGCCACAATATAAGGAGCGGGCAGAGACATTGCGCTACGATGAATAGACTCATCAGCGCAGAATGTGACCCCGCAATCGTAGGGAACGTTCAGCCACTTGTGCGCGTCGGTCGCCACCGAGTCTGCCCGCTCGATCCCACGGAGCAGGTCTGCGCGCCCAGGAGAAACTGCAGCCCATAGACCGAATGCACCGTCCACATGCAGCCAGGCGCCACAGCCCTTGGCACAATCGGCAATGTCGCTGAGAGGGTCGAACGCTCCCGTATTCACGTTGCCGACCTGTGCGCACACAATGCAAGGCCCTTGAATCTTCCCCAAGGTAGCGGCCAGCTGAGGGACACTCATTCGCCCCTGGCTGTCTGTCGGAATGCGCCGAATACGATTGGCCCCAATACCCAGAAATCGCGCTGACGTGGAGATTGTGTAATGCGCCTCCTCGCTTGCGATGACTTCGACGGGCGGCGCTCCGTACAGGCCGTCCGCTTCCACATCCCATCCTGCATTGCGCAACACCCCATGCCGCGCCGATGCCAGGGCAGTAAAGTTCGCCATGTGGCCGCCGGTCACAAACCCAAAACTCATCGTTGGAGGAAGTCCCGCCAGTTCCCGCAGCCAGGCACCCGTGATTTCCTCAATCACAGAAACCAGAGGAGACAGAATGTAAATTCCCGCGTTCTGGTCCCAGGCTGACACAAGCCAGTCCGCAGCGAGCGCCGCCGGAAGGTTCCCGCCCACCACAAAACCAAAGTATCGCGGCCCCGTCGACGCAACGGTGCCCCGCATGCCGGCGCTACCGAGAATTCCGGCAAGGACCTCAGGATTGGTTCCCTGGTGCGGCAGCGGCCCTCCCAGTATCCGGCGTAACTCATCGGTGGTTGCGCTTGCGGGAACGGGGCGGCTATCCAGCGAGGCAAACCAGATTGAAGCAAGTTTCTGAACGACTGCAAGGAGGCTGGACATATTCTC
>JAJXZM010000436.1 GCA_021780055.1 Acidobacteriota bacterium | reverse complement strand
CACGGCGGTGCAACGGCATGGATGCCCGGCACGTATGATCCGGAAACGAACACGCTCTTCTGGTGCACAGGAAACCCAGGGCCGGACTTTGAGGGATCACAACGCCCAGGGGACAATCTTTATAGCGATTGCGTCCTGGCGCTAGATCCTGATACCGGCAAGTTGAAATGGTACTTTCAATTTACGCCACACGATCTGTACGATCTTGATGCTGTCGAAACACCCATGCTCATTAATGGCCGTTACAAGGGCGAGCCCCGAAAGCTTCTGGTGCAGGCCGACCGAAACGGATTCCTGTATGTTCTCGACCGGACCAACGGGAAATTTCTTGAGGCAACGCTTTTTGAGCCCTCTATTAACTGGGCCAAAGGAATTGATGCCGAAGGCCGTCCGATTACCACCGGGATAATTCCCACGCCCAACGGTACCCGAGTTTGTCCGGGCATAGCTGGAGCAACCAACTGGTTCTCGCCTTCTTATAATCCCCAGACGCACCTTTTCTATTTTTTGGCACTCCGCGATTGCAACATGACCCGCGCCAAGCCCGAGCCTTTCGTAAAGGGCGAGAGCTATTACAACACTGGTGCTGAACGGATCCCAGGCGATAAGGGGAAAAAGACTCTCGTGGCGTTCGACGTTGATAGCGGAAAGATTGCGTGGCGCTATCCTCAGGTGGGCGAAGGCCGTTCCTGGGCCGGAACCATGGGTACGGCAGGAGGCCTGGTATTCTTCGGAGACGACGCCGAAAGTTTTGAGGCGGTTAACGCGCGCACCGGCGCGCCACTGTGGCACTTCAACACGGGACAAAACATCCACGCCTCCCCGATGAGCTATGCCGTCGATGGAGTGCAGTACGTCGCGATCGCCGCGGGAAGCGATATCTTCAGTTTCGCGCTGCCGCATTGACGCAGCTCCGATTTGAGATGATGATCAGATCGTTGACTGGCCTGTTATGGCCGGGGATGAAAGAGATTCGGTCCGGCGGGCGCCGTAATCGGGCGGGAGCATCAGCGCCACCGCGTACTTGAAGCGGATGCTGTCTTTCCGCCCGATTCTTGCCAGGCTGCCGCGGGCTACTGCCAGGCTCTGGTAGTAGTCGTCGTAGTGAAAGCCCGTCTCGCCTCGCCACATGGGAAAAACTGCGCAGGCCTTGACCCAGCGATCAAGAACGTCACTCACATCAAGATAGATGTCCTGCCGAAAGCCCTCCGCATCCTCCCAGTTTTCACCGAACAGAAGTTTGCTGACCGAATGGGCCTGAAGCTTTCGCTTGATGCCGGGAAGTCCGGCGTAGAAGATCGCGTCGTTGACGATGTTATAGCAGGCGCGGTGATCTTTGTGGAAACTGCCTTTCCAGTGCGTGATGATGATATCGGGCCGATACTGCCGGATCGCGTCGCAAACAGCGAAGCGGGCTTCCTCGTTGTCGGGCACCTCGCCATCGGGATAAGAAAGATAGGCGGTCTCGGCCCCTAGAATTCTGGCCGCCTTGTCAGTTGCTGCAACCTGCATCGCCCCATATTCCGCTGGAGAAATTGACGGATTCCCCCGTTCGCCGTGAGTGAGATTCAGGAATATACCTTTGCCTCCGGCATTTATTTGGCGTGCCACCGCCGCGCCCATCGTAAACAAGGCGTCTCCCGGATGAGCAGCAATGGCCATCACCGTGCCGGAAGTGGAACTCGCGTCCTTTTCGACGGAACTTTCCGCAGAAGCGCCTGCGGGCAGGGTGCCGCCTGCGCCTATCGAGAACGCAGCCGCTCCCATTCCCAGTTCTTTCAAAATGTCACGGCGTGAATGATGCTTCATGCGCTTTCACTTTCCAGCGTTCTCGTTGTCACGTTAATCAGGCTGCGCCAGCCTTGGAGAGGACCTCGTGCAGCCGTTTGGCAACAATCGCATCCTCGCCGGGCTGCATCATCCAGACGCCTACCACAATTCCATTCGGACCCGGCACCACGCCTTTCATCAGGCCTTCCTTCTCACTGCCTGTGGCGGGATTCAGCGCGATGCTTGGCGTTCCCTGCAGCAACTCGGTCTGCACGTCTTTGGCCGAGATCTTCAGCCGCTTCATATCATAGGTGATGAGCAGATGGGGGACATTGTTGGCCACCGGCGGAATAAAGATCTGGGTCTTGACCGATGGAATTTTCTCCACCGCTGCCGCAATCAATTCAGCGCGCTTTTGGAACTCCGCCCGCATTTCGGTTTCATCCTGATCGAGAAACCAGTCCACAGCGGCCACCAGGCCGATGATCTGCTCCTTCGAAACCTTCATGCCGCGTCCGACGGTGTCACTGTAAGGGTTGTTGTTCATAGCCGCTGCTTCCACCAGATCTTTTCTTCCCAACAGCAGGCCGCTGTTTTGCGGACCGCGCAATCCCTTGCCGCCGGAAAACTGAACCAAGTCAAAACCCATTTGCGTATATTCCCACAAACGCGACTTGGGAGGCACGTCGGCGGCCGCGTCGTTGGAGGCAGGCACGCCGTGCTTGTGCGCAATGCGAATCCAGTCTTCGCGGCTGATCTGTCCGCCCTGTGCGGCGTTGAAGAAGTGCGCCATGGCGGTTCGTGGATTGAAAGCGCGGTCGTAGTCTTCCAGCGTTTCAATCTCCACCATCTTCACCCCGCAGCAACGAATGGCATGGTCGTACTCATAGCGATGCGCGCGCTGGATCAGCACTTCATTAGGCAATTCGGACATATCAGTGGGCACATTGAGTATGGCGCGCTCTCTGCCTCGCGTGATGCAAGCCGCTGTAGACAACGTCATTGCAGAAGCCGCCCCGTCGCTGACCAGCGCCGCCTCGCAGTGCAATCTCCTGGCCAGGTATTCACCGGCGGTTTTTTGCAGGTCGATCAGGTTCACCGGCGACAGTGCCGCCCGGTTGACGGCCGCTCGCACCTCCGGCGGCATAATCGAGGCGGTCAGATAGGTGTAGGTTCCGGCTGCATTGATGAACGGCCTTAGATTCAGCTTCGAGTAGTAATCTTGTCCCTCAGTCATTTCG
>JAJXZM010000377.1 GCA_021780055.1 Acidobacteriota bacterium | reverse complement strand
GGCCGGTCTCGCCACGGCCGAACAGAAATATGGCCAGTTGGGCCTGGCCCGCGTGATGGAACCCGCCATCCGCCTGGCGAGCGACGGCTTTCCCGTCAGCTACTCGTTGAGCCAGTCACTTAAGACACATCAGGCCCTGCTTTCACAATTTACCGCCAGCCGCCGCATCTACCTGCGCAATGGGGATCTCTACCAGCCGGGGGAGATTTTTAAGCAACCGGACCTGGCCCGCACGTTCAAGCAGATCGCGCTGCACGGGCCAAACGCCTTTTACCTGGGCCCCGTTGCCAACTACATCGTTGCCACCATGAAGGAGTACAACGGCATCATCACCGCCGAGGATCTTGGCCGGTACCGTGCAAAGGTGCGCCAGCCGCTGGTCGGACACTTCCGCGGGTATGACATTCTGGCCCCACCTCCGCCGAGTTCCGGCGGCGTAGCGCTGATTGAGATGCTGAACATTCTGGATCCGCTCGAACTGGGGCCGCCGGATTCCTACGAGTCCATGCACCTGATTGTGGAGGCCATGCGCCGCGCCTATGCCGACCGGGCCGCTTACCTGGGTGACTCGGATTTCGTTTCCGTACCGGTGGCGGGCCTCACCAGCGTGAAGTATGCCGAAGAATTGCGCAAGGAAATCCTGAAGTCGAAGCCGGACGCTTCAGTAAAAGCGGGAAATCCGGCGCCATTTGAGGGGCCGAACACCACCCATTTCTCTGTTGTGGATGCACAGGGCAACGCGGTCTCCAACACTTACACGCTCAACAACGGCTACGGCAGCGGAGTCACGGTGGACGCCGCGGGCTTCCTGCTGAACGACGAGATGGACGATTTTACCTCCAAGCCCGGCACGCCCAATATGTTCGGACTGATCCAGAGCGAGGCCAACGCCATCGGACCGCACAAGCGCCCGCTCTCGTCCATGACGCCGGTGATTGTGCTCCAGAACAACAAAGTTCGACTGGTTCTGGGCTCGCCGGGCGGCGGGACCATCATCAACACGGTGCTCCAGGTGCTGCTGAACGTTGTGGTTTACCACATGGACGTGCTGCAGGCCGTCGACGCGCCGCGCTTCCATGACCAGTGGATGCCCGATCAGATCACCTATGAAAAGTGGGGGTTTTCTGCCGATACACTTGATAAGCTGAAAAAAGCAGGTTATAAGCTCAACGAGACGGACAGCCTGGGCGAATGCGAAGCCATCGAGGTTGATCCGGAAACAGGCTGGCGCTTTGGCGCGGCCGATCCGAGAGGCGCGGGAAAGGCGGAAGGTTACTGATGAACTTTGCGCTCTCAACTCACCTATTTGCGAACGACCGGCTCTCCTCCCACATCCTGGATGGAATTCTGAACGCCGGTTTCCGGCAGATTGAAATCTTCGCAGTTCCGCAGCACTTGGATTATCACGATCCCAACCATGTTCGTGATGTGGCGGACTGGTTCCGCGACCACGAGGTCCAGCTTTTCTCGCTGCATGCGCCACTCTATTCCGACAAGGAATGGGGCCGGGCCGGCGGGCTGCCTATCTCCGTGGCGTACCTCGAACGGCGCAAGCGCATTGACAGCATGGAGGAGATCAAGCGGGCGATCGAAGTGGCCGAGCAACTGCCTTTCCGATACCTGATTCTTCACCTGGGGCTGCCGAAAGAGGAGTTCGACCTTGAAAAGTTTGATGCTGCCTTCACGTCACTCGAGCACCTGAACATCTACGCCAAGGAACGGGGCGTCAGTATTCTGCTGGAAAATATTCCCAACGAACTCACCTCGCCCGAGCGACTGATCCGATTTATGCATTACACCCACATGGGCCTGAAGGTCTGCTTTGACACCGGCCACGCCCACATGACCTGCGGTGTGGACCACGCCTTCGAAGTGCTGAAGGACCACATCGCCTCCACGCACGTCCACGACAACTGGCAGGAAAAGGACGAACATCTGGTGCCGTTCTCGGGCGGCATCGATTGGGAACAAACGGTGCGCGGTTTCCGCAGCCTGGACGGGCAGGTGCCCATCATGTTTGAACTGCGCAATTTCGGGCCCGCCGACTCAAGTTTTGAAAAGCTGCACGCCATCATGCAGAAGATGGAGGAGATCCGGTAAGCATGGGAACATCTTCGCCCCCTGTAGTTGAAATCCGCAACATGAGCCGGCACGTCGACCAGGAAGTCACGGTCCAGGGATGGCTCTATAACCTGCGCGAAAGCGGCAAAATCCTTTTCCCGATTTTTCGAGATGGCACCGGCCTGATGCAGGGCGTGGTAGTCAAAAGCGCCGTTCCGCCGGAATTGTTTGAGAAGGCCCGCGGGCTGACGCAGGAATCCTCCCTGCGCGTCACCGGCAAAGTTCGCGCCGAACCCCGCGCGCCCGGCGGCTACGAACTCGGCGTCACGGGCCTTGAAGTGATTCAGCTTATTCCCGCCGACCAGCCCTATCCCATCACGCCCAAGGAACACGGCATCGAGTTCCTGATGGACCACCGCCACCTGTGGCTGCGCTCCTCGCACCAGCGGGCCATCCTGGGTGTGCGGCACCAGATCATTCGCGCCTGCCGCGACTTTTTCGACGACCGCGGCTTCGTTCTGGTCGATACCCCCATCCTCACGCCCAGCGCGTGCGAAGGCACCACCACGCTGTTTGAGGTGGATTACTTTGACCAGAAAGCCTATCTGGCGCAGTCCGGCCAGCTTTACAGCGAAGCCGCCATTATGAGCGTTGGGAAGTCCTACTGTTTCGGGCCCACCTTCCGCGCGGAGAAATCAAAAACGCGGCGCCACCTGATGGAATTCTGGATGGTTGAGCCGGAAGTCGCGTTTGCCGGACTTGATGACGTGATGCAACTGGCCGAGGGCCTGGTTTCCAGTGTTGTTGCGCGCGTGCTGGAAAAGTGCCGGCCGGAGCTCGAAACCCTCGGGCGCGATGTCAGCAAGCTCGAGCGCTGCACGCCGCCCTTCCCGCGGATTTCCTACGACCAAGCCATCAATATCCTCAAGGAGAAAGGCAGCGAGATCGAGTGGGGAGGAGAT
>JAJXZM010000078.1 GCA_021780055.1 Acidobacteriota bacterium | reverse complement strand
CGGGAGTCCAGATCCAGGTCTCGCGGCGCAATTACGACGGCACTTTGAGCCTGCGCCTGGGCAGGAAGTCCGTCAGCCTGGGTGAATCGGCAGCAAGAAAGCTTTGGGTCTCGGCTTTTAGAACCGTGCCGGAAGGTGTCCGGTGACAGATTGCGGACCGGAGAAATTTTCTTTTGCCCATCCTGCTGGCCGGATACGGTAGCCTTCGCTAATCTTCAGTACGAGCCAGAAAGCGCCACCGCCCGGGCGCCTGGAGCGGATCTCTGGCTCAACCCGGGGCGAAGTTGAGAGAGCCTGCCAGAAGGCACAGGCGAGGGACGAAGTAGCAATGGGGCTATCCTGCGGGCGGGCCGCGGGTCCATAATGGAAGTTCAATTCCTTGCGGCGCGCGCAGGAAAACCTCAGTGAACTCGATCGGGAGCCGCTGTCGGCGCAAGGCGGAGAAACTTCCTTGCGTGAAAGTGCGTAAATCAATTCAGGAACAATGCCATTGGAAATGGAAACGGGACTACCCAAGGCAAACGGCTGGAGCAGGTGGCTGGAACTTTTGCTGGGCGCCATGTGCCTGGCGGTGTTTCTTGCCGCAGCGGCACACGCGCAGAAGCCCCAGGATTTGCAGCCGCAGGGTTACGTCAATGACTTTGCCGGCGTGATCAATCCGGAGACACAGCAGGAGTTGAACGCCATCTGCACCGAATTGGACCAGAAAGCCCAGGCGCAGATAGCCGTTGTGACGGTGAAATCGCTCAATGGTGAACCCATTGAGGACTTTTCGATTGATCTGGCAACGCATTGGGGCATCGGGCCGAAGCAGAAAGATCGCGGCGTGATGGTCCTGCTTGCGCCCAACGAGCACCAGTACCGCTTTGAAGTCGGGTACGGACTGGAGCCGATCCTGCCCGATGGCCTCGTAGGCGATTTCGGCCGCCAGGCCCGGCCGCTGCTGCGCGAGGGCAATTACAGCGCGGCGCTGCTGCTGATGACCGAGCATGTGGCCGCGGTGATTGCCAAAGACCGCGGTGTCACTCTCAGCTCTCTCGCGGGAAAGCAGATACCTTCGGAAAGCGAAGGCGAAGCGTCGCAGGCGCAAGGGCCCAATCTGTTTCCCTTATTAGTTTTTCTGTTCATGCTGTTTTTCCCGTTCCTGGGACTACTCGCGCGCCTTTTGGGCGGGCGAAGCCGTCATGGGCGCGGGCACAGTGTCTGGTGGTGGGTCGGTCCGTGGTTCCTGGGAGGAATGGGCGGCGGGTATCGCGGAGGATCGTGGGGCGGCGGAGGCTTCGGCGGCGGTGGTGGGTTCGGCGGATTTGGCGGCGGATCGTTTGGTGGCGGGGGAGCAAGCGGAAGCTGGTAGGGCGGAGCAGAAATCATGGAAAAATTGCTGGCGGAACTGAAGGATAAATTGCTGGCCGCGGCGGGGGACAATCTGAAGGCGATGGTGCTGTTTGGCTCGGCGGCGCGCGGCGAGTATCACGAGCGGCACTCCGATCTGAACGTCCTCTGCATTCTGGAGCGGGCCGGGGCGGAGGAGCTTGAAGCGCTGCACGACGCGGCGGTGGGGTGGGAGCGAAAAAAATTTCCTGCGCCGCAGATTTTTACGTTGAACGAACTGCGCGCTTCGGCGGACATTTTCGCCATCGAACTGCTCGACATGAAGACCCATCACAAGATGATTTACGGCGAGGACTTCTTTGCGGAACTGGCCGTACCCATGCAACTGCACCGGCTGCAGGTTGAGCGTGAGCTGCGAACGAACTGGGTAAAGCTGCGGCAGGCGATTCTGCTGGCGCCGCAAAAAGACCAGGTGCTGCTGGGTCTGATGGATGCGTCTGTGTCCACGTTTGTCACGCTGTTCCGCCACGCACTGATCGCATTGGGCGAGATTCCGCCGGCAGCGCGGCGCGAAGTTGTTGCCGATGTCGCCCGTTTGGCCGGGTCCCGGCCGGAACCTTTTCTCGCGGTCCTTGATGTGCGCGAAGGGAAGCGCCAGCCTCACGAGATCAACGCGCGGTCAACGCTGCGGGAATACCTGGAACTGATTGAGCGGGTGACGGACGAAGTGGACCGCAGGCTGGCGAACGCGGACTGAATGCGGCGGTTTCAATTTTCAATCTGCCAGCATTTTGGAGGAGACGATGAAAAAAGGCTGGGTGGTGCTGATTGTGGTTGTGCTGGTCGTGTTGATTTTCGGCGGTATGTACGTCAGTGCGCGAAACACCATGGTGCGGAAAAACGAAGCGATCAAGTCGGACTGGGCGCAGGTGTCCGTGGTGCTGGAACGCCGCGCGGACCTGATTCCCAACCTCGTGGCGACGGTCAAGGGTGTTGCGGCGCAGGAAGTCACAGTGTTCACCGCCGTGGCCAATGCCCGTGCGAACCTGATGAACGCCCAGACTCCCAAAGACAAGATCGCCGCAAACCAGGAACTGGACGGCGCGCTGGTGAAGGTCCTGGCGCTGACGGAAAACTATCCGCAACTGCGGTCGAATGAAAGTTTTTTGAGATTGCAGGATGAACTGGCAGGCACGGAAAATCGCATTGCGGTTGAGCGCCGCCGGTACGATGACGCCATCCAGGATTACAACGCTTATATCGGCCAGTTCCCGAACAACCTCTTTGCCGGCTGGGCGGGCTTTCAGCGAAACGATGCCTATTTCGCCGCGACCCCGGCGGCCCAACAGGTCCCCAAGGTGGAATTCCCCGCCGCCAAGCCGTGAGCAGAGAGGGGAATTCGTTCTTGATGTTGCACGGGGAACTCGGCTGCCAGGAAAGCTCTAGCGCCGTGCCGGCGTACCTTTGAGAATGTCTTTGAAGAGACGGCCGCTGTCCTTGTCCGTGACCAGATAGCGTGAAATCTGCATGATGCTGTCATCGTCTCCGGCGTGCCTTCCGTCAAGGGCAAACGCCGCCGTGTATCCATCTTTGTAGGCTTTCTTTTCGAGCTGTTTGTTATATATACCAAACGGCCAGGCGAGCATGTTTACTTTGATACCCAGCTTTTTGTCTAGTGTCTCCCGGGAACGCCGGAACTGGATATCCTCAAACTTGTTGAATTGGGTTGCCGTCAAGCGCCTCTGTTCTTTCTTGAAATTGGGGTGCCAGTAAGTGTGCGACTGGATATCAAAAAGGCCGGTCGCCTTGAGCGTGCGGAGCTGCTGCCAGGTCATAGCGTAGGACGCGTTCGAAATGGCTGACGGATAGATGAACAATGTGACTGGAATCCGGTACTTTTCCACGAGTGGAAGCGCCCACTTGTAAACCGATTCGTTGCCGTCGTCCATGGTGATCACCACGGACCGGGGCAGTGGCGGAGGGGCTTTCCCCATCCTGTAGGCCACGTAGCGGGCTAGAGGAATAAAGTGATAGCCGTGCTCGGCCATGTACCGGAGTTGAAATTGGAAGACGGACACCCTGACGGTCATGCTGTCGGCGCGATAGGTGTTGAACCGGTGGTAGTCAAAGATGAGGACTTGATGCGCTGGAGTTTCTACGCCCCTTGTAGGGGCCGCAGGCAACCCGCCAGCTATGATCAGGCCGACCAGTAACACCTTGAAAAAGATACCGTTTCTCATTCCCAGGGGCCATGCACCCAGGCACTTTCCTGCCCGGGGCAGAACACAAGAATGCCTGTACCTGACGACGCCGTCAATAGATTTTCGTACATGCGCGCTTCTTAAGAAGGGCGCATGATTGTATTCTACCTGTTCATCGGGACAGGTTCCTGCCGGTCCGGTTGGAGGCTATTGCAGTAAGCTTACTTCCTGCCTTATCATGAAGAAGTTACGCGATGTGTGCAATATTTTTCCACATCGTTCTTGGGGTTTTTCCCCGATGTTATATGTTTTCAGCTATTTGAATGTTGGCCGGTCCCTCTTCCGGATTGGCAACACCGTTGCCTGTACGTTGTTGAGAGTTGGGGCAAAACGTAAAATTTCTACCTTCTGCCGGACAGTTGGTTTGCCTGACCGGACACTGCTCTCTGGATCTCCCCGGGGAAAAGGAAATGTTTGTTCGCCGGTTGGCACGATTTTTCGGCAGAAGATGCGGTTGCTCAGCCGGGATTGGTGGGGCATTCGCAATTGGCGGGTTCGGTGTACCTTTTCACCGATACTGGTTTCAATCTATTTCCTTTAGTCGGCGCTTGCTGGAATGTCTGTTTCTGGGACGTGAAAGATGCTGAACTCCATTGCCGTATTCTTCGCCGGATTGATCTGTGGCATTGTCATAGGCGCGGTTTACATGAGGCAGCAGCGCAAGAAAATCAAGTTTTACGAGTCGTACATTCACCGGCGGCTTGAGGAATCAATCTCTCAGCTTCGAGACCGCATCGTACCGCGCTAATCCAACCCATTATTATGCTCGGGGCCCACGACATGTGTTCCAGCCGAACCGTTCGCCTGGCGTCGGGCCGGGACATTTCCCGCTACGCTCCATTCGATATTGAAACGACTCCATAATTAGTGCTACTTTTTGCATCTTGCGTGAGCACCTTTATTTTCAGGCTGGGCCTTGCTTGCGGGCATTGTTCCCGCTTGCAGCTTTATTGTTATATGCACAAATGAGTGCGAGGCCGGCAAATTGAAGAACGTGGCGCGGAAACAGGGACCACAAAAACGGGCAGGGTATTCGCTGGCGTGGCTTTTTGCTTTGATGATTGGTGGTGCTTTATTGCACGCGGCCATGAGAGCAAGCGCCACCGCACGCCCTGCTGCGGCCAGGAATCCTTCAGAAAGTCCTGCCATTCAGGCTTTCCCGAATCAAGGCGAAATCAGCGACTTCTTCGATGGTTTCTTTGCGCGTGAAATGGTCCGCTGGCATATTCCTGGGGCGGCTTTCGTGCTGGTGAAGGACGGAAAGGTTGTTTTCAGCAAAGGGTACGGCTACGCAGATCTTGCGAAGAGGGTTCCGGTGGTTCCGGAGCAGACGGTTTTCCGGGTGGCGTCGATCTCAAAAGTTTTCACGGCGGCGGCAGCGCTTCAACTTGTCGAGCGGGGAAAGCTTGACCTGCGCGCAAACGTCAATCAGTACCTGACGCGCTTCACGGTGGATGATCCCTACCCTCAACCGGTGACTCTGGCCGAACTTCTGACGCATTCCGCTGGCCTGGACGCCAGCGTTATCGGAATTGCGGCACGCAGCCCCTCGCGCGTTGTTCCGCTTGGGACGTTTCTGGCGCGGCAGATGCCGCCGGTCATGATGCCTCCGGGGAAAATCTACAGCTATTCGAGTTTTGGCGTTTCGCTGGTGGGCTACCTTGTGCAGAAGATTTCCGGCGACCCGTTCGATGCGTACGTCGAGAAGAACATCCTGCAGCCGCTCGACATGCGCGACAGCGGTTTCCAATTGACGCCGGACCTGGCCGCGCACCTTGCAACGGGTTATGAGTATCATCGGGGAATTTACGTTCGGCAGCCGATTGACTATTTCAATATCGGCCCGGCGGCGGGGCTTTATTCCACGGCCGCCGACATGTCGCACTTCCTGATCGCGCAGATGGATGGTGGCGAATATGACGGCGCGCGGATTCTGAGTGAGAAGTCCATAAGCGAGATGCACGCCAGGCAGTTCACTGAAGACCCGCGCCTGGCGGGCCGAACGTTCGGTTTCTACGAGCGGTTTGTAAACGGCCGCCGCGCGATTGGACACGGCGGAAACATCCGCGGCTTTGCCAGCCTGTTGATGATGGTGCCGAAAGAGCACGTAGGATTTTTTCTGGTGTTCAACCGCGACGAGTCCAGGTTCGAAGAGGACTTCATCCAAAGTTTCTTTGACCGATTTTATCCGGTGGCGAATAACCCCGGGCCGGCCGGGGCGCTGCGGCTTTCGGCGGCGGAACTCCAGAAGTTTACGGGGAGCTATCGAAGCAATCCGTATTCGCGGCGCACGTTTGAAAAGCTGATCACGCTCTACTGGCAGTTCTGGATCACAGCCAATCCCGATGGATCGCTCCAATTCCATTACCCGCACGAGTTCAGGCCTCCGGAGCGATGGACTGCTCTTGCGCCAGATTATTTCCTGTCAAGCGGCGGGCAGGGCCATGCTGCCTTCGATCTCGACGGCGGCGGAAACGTGGTGCACCTGTTCACGGACCGTGACAGTTACGAGAAAATCCCGTGGTATGGAACGGCCAGTTTCCAGGTGGCGCTGGTAAAGGCGCTGATGCTGATTCTTCTATCCGGGTGTGTTTTGTGGCCCGTCGGTGGGCTGGTTCGGCGTGTGCGTAAAAGACCTTCCGTGCAAACCACCGCAGGACGCTGGGCGGGGTGGACAGTGGCGGCGCTCGGGTTGCTGAACGTCTTTTTCATTGTCGAGATGTTGCACCTGCTCACGCGCATGGACGACTGGGATTTTGTTTACGGTGTTCCGGCGTCAATCAAGGCGCTGCTGTGGATTCCCATCGTGACCACCGTATTGACGGCACTGGTGGTCTGGTTTGCGGTACGGGCTTGGAAAGGGCGGCTGTGGTCCATGTGGGGGCGGCTGCATTACAGCCTGACAGCTGCCGCAGGGCTGGCCTTCGTCTGGTTTTTTGCGTATTGGAACCTGCTCGGTTTTCACTATTGATGCTGCGCAAGCGTTGCAGCAGGAGATGAGGGGAAGGGAATCCTCGATGCCGCGGTGCGCTGCGCAGCATTCCCCGTCCATTCGCACCGCTTACCCCGTCCGTTTGTATTAGAATGATCTCAAAGGAGAAATCAGGAACCATGGACAACGATGTTTTGAGGATTGCGGACAGAGAATTCCGCTCGCGATTATTTGTAGGAACAGGAAAATACAAAAGCTTTCAGGAGATGGTGCGCGCGCATGAAGCATCCGGCGCGGAGGTCGTGACGGTGGCCGTGCGTCGCGTGAACCTGACGGACAAGAGCAAGGAGTCGATGCTGGATTACATCGACCGAAACAAATTCTTTATTCTGCCCAACACCGCCGGTTGCTACAGCGCCGATGAGGCCGTCCGGACGGCACGCCTGGCGCGCGAAGTGGGTTTATCCAACTGGATTAAGCTGGAAGTTATCGGCGACCAGAAGACGCTTTTCCCGGACAACTTCGAACTGGTGAAAGCCACCGAGACGCTGGCGAAGGAAGGCTTTGTCGTGCTGCCTTACACCAATGACGACCTGGTTGCCGCCCGGCGTCTGATTGATGCCGGAGCGGCAGCCGTGATGCCGTTGGGCGCGCCGATCGGTTCCGGGATGGGCATACAGAACATTGCCAATCTGCGCATTCTGCGCGAAATGATTACGGAAGTTCCTCTGATTGTAGACGCCGGCGTCGGCACAGCGTCCGATGCCGCGCTCGCCATGGAACTGGGCGCTGATGGCGTATTGATGAACACTGGTATTGCAGGAGCGCAAGATGCCGTTTTGATGGCTGAGGCCATGAACTACGCCATTACCGCCGGCCGCAAGGCTTACCTGGCCGGGCGCATACCGAAGAAGCTTTATGCCAGCGCTTCCAGCCCTTTGGAAGGGGTGGTCCGCTGAAGCGGGTTCCCGGGCTGGGTGCCGGAAGACCTGATAAGGAACCGGCACGTCAACCCCTGCCCCGCAGCGCAAGAGCCCTTCGTATTCTGCCGGGGTAGGGTTGTCAGCGACCTTTTCGGGGTGAAGTTTGCTGTGAGGCGGCCGGATTCTGCTCCGAGGGCCGGTCAGGCAGCATGTAAATGATTTCGCCCGGTTTGGCCAGGTAGAGCTGGTCGCGGGCCTGCTTTTCGACTGCCTCTGGATTGGTTTTCAGCGCGTTGATTTTCTGCTCGAGTTGCTGGTTCTGATCTGACAGCGTTTGAATCTGTTGTTTGAGGTGGGCGTGTTCCTTTTTCTCTCGCCGGAGAGTCATGTAGCCGTTCGGACCAAAAATTTCATTCACCAGAACGAAAAGGGTAAGAAGCGCCATTACGAATATGGCAGTGCGCCTGAACGATTTCTGATCCCAATTAAACAGCTTCATAAGTCTTCAGCAAGGGCACTAGTCCGGCACATGTCACCCCGACGGGCTGGCGCTGCCCGCGATGCCATTGCCGACACAAGGGCTAGAATACCACTATTCCCCGGGTCAAATGCAAGCAAACTATTGCCTGATGAGACAGGTTTAATCTCCATGGCCACCGTTCGGATCATCGCCTCGCTTCCGTCCCGATACTTCTGGCGATGCCCTGACGGCGGGTGTATCTTTAAATTGAGATCTGGCAACCAGGCGGTGGGTCGGAAATTTGATGCGAGGGTAGGAGCGCTTCACTAGCTTAATCCCCCTTGCTGCGCGGAAGAAGTGCTCTTCATCGCCCGTGCTGCTCGCAAGGAGGACCCATGACAGACAATGTTGTCATCATGGTGACGGCTTCAAGCCGGCGGGAGTGTCGCAAGATTGCCCGGCGTCTGGTTGATGAAAAACTGGCTGCTTGCGTGAATATTACGCAGCCAATACAGTCAGTTTATCGTTGGGAAGGCAAAGTCGAGCAGAGCAAGGAATTCCTGATGTTTATCAAGACCCGCCGGGAGCTGTTTCCGCAGGTGAGGACGGAAATTTCCCTTGTTCACTCCTACCACACGCCGGAGATCATCTGTCTGCCAATTATCGAGGGATCGCCCAACTACCTGCAATGGATCAGCGAGTCCGTACGCCCTGCCGCCGAGCTGGAACCGCAAAAGCAATAAGACCTGCAAGAGTGGGCCTGCCAGGCGCGCGCACGCCATACCCTTCGTGTATTGACTATCTAATCAGTAACCTGATAGCGTATTGACATCTCAACAATAGGCCATTAGAATCTTTTATTATTTTCGTTGCGCGGCAGGAAGTGCCGCTGCAGGAACGCGATACGGGAAATCGTCCGCCCGTGATGCAGACAGTGCAACACGGGACCGGAAAGGTTCCTGTGGCCGGGGCAGTTCCAAAAGGCCATGTTCATTGCGCCCCAATGATTACAAAGGCGTTGTTTGGCAAGCCGGGTTACTTGTTGCCGGGCTGGTGGGTTGCTGATTGCAGGGCAGATCGACCGGTTCGAAATCGGGTCCAAACACTCGCAGCATAAGCGAGAATCAGGAGAGGGGGAGAGTTTGATGCAAAAAATCGTGAAGCATTCCATCTGGACCGCGGTTCTTCTGGCATTCTTTCCGATCGCCCTGTCGGCGCAATATCTTTATACGAACAATGACCTGACGGCGGGAAACTCCATCTCTGCCTATACTTTCGACACCAATGGCATCCTGAGCCAAAACACCGGCTCCCCATTTACAACCGGCGGAACCGGGAGCGGCGGAGGTTGGGCTTCGGCCACGCGCATTATCATCGTCAACAACTTTCTTTATGCTTCCAATTCTGGAACAAACACCGTCAGCGCTTTTGCTATTGATCCGGGTACGGGGTTTCTGACGCCTGTAAGCGGCTCTCCGTTCCCGACGACTGCTTTTAACGATTCCGCCTCCAGCTCGGGTATTTCGCTGGCGGCCACCCCGGACGGAAAGTATCTTTACGCGGGCAGCACAGGCACGCTTGGGCAAATCACTATATACAGCATTGATGCCACGGGAGCGCTTACGATTATTGACCGTTCTCCTGTGGCGGCGGATGGGCCGATGTCGAGTCTGAAGGTCAGCCCGGACGGCAATTATCTTGTGGCAGCGATTCCCAGCGCCATCGAGTTGTCGGTATACACCATCCGGAAAAACGGGAACCTGCACGAAAGTCACGGTTATCCATATGTCCTTACTCCAGCCCCTGCCACAAGTCTGGACTTCAATTGTGCCGGTACTCTGCTGTATGCCGGCACCCCGTCGGGGACTATTTACGCTTTCAATTTTTCTTCCGGCAACCTCTCGCCGGTGAACGGTTCGCCCTTTGCAACGGGGTTGTCCGGCAACGACGTAGTGGCATTGAGCGCGGATGACAGCACGCTGTTCTCAAGCAACCCTGCCGCAGGTACGGTGACCGCTTTTGCCGTCGGGTCCAGTGGTGGGCTTACTCTAGAAAGTGGGGCTAGTGCTTCCGGACCCTCGACGATTAACCCTTATCCAGCTGGTTTGGCAGTGAGCAGTGACGGCACGTTCCTTTTTGCAGCTGATCAGAATTCGACGAGCACCGGGGGAGGCGGATTTTCGATCTTTGGGCTGGCCGGTTCCACGCCTATCAGCTTCATATCGCTTAACTCCACCGGACAAACTACCAAGTTGCAATCCCTGGCGGTGTACCCACCGAAGGCATGTGTTGCGCCTGCATTAAAAGGCCGTTAGGCGGGGCCTTCAAATCATTCCTGGTGCTAGCCGCCAGCCGGGCACTTGCCCCCAAGGGCAAGCCTGGAGCGGGCGGCTGCATCACCTGAAGCAGACCTGTGATGATTGCTTTCGCCAGCGGCCTGAGGGGTCCAGACGAATTGGCCGTCGGTATTCAACTGGGTCGTGAAGTGATCCAACCCTTTCCGTGACGGGGATGGCCTTTCGCGGCCCTCCGCAACACCAACCATTTCCGTGAATTAGTCTCCCTCACACATGCCTGTGGCTATCGTCACTGTCTTTCCGGAGGCATGTGGGGAAAATTATAGGTAGGACCGAGCTGGCCCGGTAGGGCCTATGAAAGCAAACCAAAGGAGGATTTCCATGCGAAAGGCACGAAACGTTTTAGGCCTTGCGCTTCTCCTGGGGGCGTTTCTCTACCTGTTGCCCGTCCTCGATGCTGCAGATAATCCAGTCCCGGATTCGCCGGAGGTGGCGGAACTGCTGACGCAGGCAAAATCGCACGCGCTCCAGCTGAGGGATGATGCTCAACTGATGCACCAGTTCAGCCTGATGAAGGTGTCTTGGGAGAGCCATGCGGAACAGATTATGACGATCAAAGGCCACGCTAATAATCTGGGCAAAGTTTTGAAGCAGATGGCCGACAGGCAAGAATCTGCGTCGCCCTGGCAGCAGTCAGCGATCGAACGAATTACACCGCTGGCGCAGGAAATGGCGACGAACATTGAGACTACGATTGAGCACCTCAACAACAATCAGAGCCGGCTGCACATGCCCCAATACAAGGAGTATCTGAGCGCCAATTCGGAGGTCGCTTCCTCTCTGTCAGAGTTGATCAGCGACTATGTGGCGTACGGGAAGAACAAGGCGAAATACGATCGGCTGGGGTCAAAAATCGAAATAACCCGCTGAACGCTGTGGCCTGAGAAAAGAGTGGCACGGCAGCCCCGCCGTGCCACTTTTTTTGAAGTTTTCGATTGATCCTGTTTTGTTGTATTATTGTAGTATCAGTTAAATGTTCGTGACCTGCCTTATGCACTTATAGTAATGGCTTGCGTGGCGTGCACGCGCGGTGGCGCTGTACAAACGCTGGGCCCTCGGCAGAAGTTCTGAGCCGGATCGGCTTTGGTTCGTGCTTCCTGCACGGACGTGACAGCGATCACATATACCCTCTTGCCGCCGGCTAATAATTAGGATACGTAAATCACGCGGTTAACAGTCAGCTTGGGATCTTGTCCGTACGACTCAGTTGCCCGGTTTATCAATGAGTTTCCAGGGGCCGGGCGGAAAGGGTAAATTTCCCATGAGATGGACTGCAAAGGCTTGCCTTTCTCTGATTCTCTGTGAAATTCTGGTTTTCCTCCCTTCCTGCCGCAAGCGGGCACCGGTTGGTGCGCCGCCGCCGGCCCGGCCAGAGGAGATCTCCGGTCTCCAGGAAGAACTTCAGAGGCCTTACCTGGAACTCTTTGAGATTTCTCCAAACCTTCGCTTTTCCAAAAAGCAGATCGACTCGACGCGGCACTACCTTCAAAAAGGAGAGGAGTACTGCGTCGACCAGTTCAAAGGACACGCAGAGGAGTACAGAACGGAGATCGCAAATGTGCAGAAAGAACTCAAGCAGCGCGGATCAGCCATTCCCGAGGGCGAACGCCATG
>JAJXZM010000506.1 GCA_021780055.1 Acidobacteriota bacterium | reverse complement strand
CACCGTCGACCCGGTGGCAATGCCGTCATCTACAAGAATCACCTTCTTGCCAATGACCGGAAGCGGAACCCGGCCTTTGCGATAGGCGTGCTCGCGCCGCTCGACTTCCGCTTCCTCAGCGGCGGCAACTTTTGCAATCTCTTCGGGTGAAATAGCCAGAGAACGGACGATCTCCTCATCAAGAACGCGAACGCCACCCGTGGCCACCGCGCCCATCGCCAGTTCAGGGTTCCACGGAACTCCGAGCTTGCGGACGACGAAAACATCCACTGGCGCATGCAACGCTTTGGCTATTTCACAACCTACCGGGACGCCCCCGCGCGGCATCGCAAGCACCACAACATCAGGCTGGCCGAAATAAGCTTCGAGTTTGGAAGCCAGCTTCTGCCCCGCTTCGGTTCGATTTCGAAACATGGCGACCTCCTGTTCCCTCCCTGCGTTGTTTTAGGATTCAGGCACCGGGTTGCGATAACGCGCCACCTCATGCGGCCACTCGGGAAGCCTGCTCCTGAGCAGTTTTGCTCCTTACCAGCTTTACCGTGCTGGCCTGGGGTCCCTGCTCGCCTTTTTCCTCAATAAAACTGACCATGGATCCAATCGTCAGGCGCTCGAAAGCGTCGTTGAGAACGCTGTTCTTGTGGAAGTAAATCTCCCGGCCTTCGGCTGTCTCCAGGAAGCCGTAACCTTCTTGCGTAAAGAGCCTGGCAACCCGCGCGCGCGGTTGAACTTCGTGCGTTTTGACTTCCCGACGCCGGCGCCGGGAATAGTCCTGCAACTGCCGCCGCATAGCACCAAATGCATCATCGATGGCCTGTCGCAGGTCTTTGTGCGGAACCTGGACTTCCAGGCTTTTTGCAGGCTTCATCTCAACGCGCCCCGGCAACGCCCGAAGATTGGGTTGCCGCTTGACCACCATTTCACCACCCGGCACGGTCAGGTCAACCCGCACATGATAAAGGTTCCCGGCTTTCCGGCGACGGTTGGGAAGTTCCACCACGACCCTACAGCCGGTGATTTTTCCGTGAAATTCATCCAGCTTATTGGCTTCCTCCTGGATCCATCCTTTAACCACTTCCGAAGACTCCATGTTGCGAAAGGTGATTTGCAATGGAAGGATCATAGGCAATCTCCTTTAATTTCTATATTTTTTAAGGGGATGTGCAGTTGCGGTTTGAAGGAGTGAGCTCGCACTGGCTTTCCTCCGCCCTATCTAAATGGATATGACAATTCTGGGAATTTGGCAGTGACCGCTCTCACAACGTAACGTGACATTCCGGGTTTGCAGAAAACCTGATAAACCCTGAGGCGGAGCGGCCGGGATGTGAGAAGTTTTACGGGACAGGCGCACTGATCGACAGGTGTCACTTCACAGCGTGACAGGTGTCACTTCCTGAGCAGGAGTTCCGCAGCTATTGTTAAGGTAAGAAGCGGCTTACCTGGAGGTTTGAGACAATGAAGGGAGCTGCGACGATCAAAGAGACTGGAAGTGACCTGTTTGAGGCGGCCACCTCGGGAACGACTCCGCTCTGGCAACTCGATATTGCGGAACTTGCCGGACACAACATTGAGTCCCGCGGCAGAGAAGAAGTAAACCGATTGCTCTCCGAAGGCTGGGTCCTGCTCCACATCTATACGCTGAAGTACGAGGAAAATGGCGTCTGGCGTGAACGTCCGATGGCGATCCTGGGCCGCCCGCGCAGCACCCCGCACGAACCGGCACACTCCAAACTGTAGCTCTGCCCGTCGATGTGGCCAGCGAAAAAATCCTGTGGGTAAAATCGTCTTCCGCCCTTACGGAGCGGAAGCCTCCGCCGGCACGACATGAAGCTTCTGCCGAAGCGCGGCCATGACAATTTCCGCCGTCCCCTCCACCGTCAGGGCGCTGGTGTTGATCACGAGATCGTAGTTCATGGAATCACGCATGTCGTTCTGGAACTGGCTGCGGATAAAATCCTTGCGCTCCTGGTCAACTTTCGTCACCAGCGCATCTGCAGCTTCCGTTGCCAAGCCGTTCGCCGATGCAATGCGGTCTACTCGCACCTCAAACGGCGCCACCATCCTGACGCGAAGTCCAAACTGTGCGGGCAGAACGTACTCCGCGCCCCGGCCAACGATTACTACGTCGCCTTGCTGTCCCAGGGTCAGCAGCACCCGCCGGAGATGGCGCAAGTAATCAGTGGAGCCTATTTCCTTGGTTAGAACATTCCGAAGAAACTCTTCCAGTCCTCCCCGCGTCTTTTCGTCGAGATATTCGACCAGTTGCTGGCGCATCTTAGCTCGCTGGGCGATGGCGTCAACAATCTGACGGTCAAAAACCTGCCAGCCAAGTTTCTGCCCAATCAAGTTGGCCACCTGATGTCCGCCCGCTCCCTTTTCGCGCGAGATCAGCACATAAGGGCCAAAGTACAGCCGGCCCAGCTTGCCACGGCCCGGCCGCTCCTGCTGCATGCGCTTGCGGCGGGCCAGTTCCCAACGGGTCATTTCCTGCTCAATGAGCTGCTCAAGACTTGTTGCATGTTCCGCAGGTGTCATGTTGTCAGGTCCTCCTTCCCGGCGCGAGGCTGGCGATGCGCCCTGCGCTCTGTGCTCCGCGCGCCGCTCCTGATGCCACGCGGAGTTAAAACCCGATGCTTTTGCCACCCTATCCTTTTATCGCTGATCCACAGCCGTAATGCTGTGACAGGAATCACTTTCTAACTTGAAGCCGCGCTTTGGGACGCTGCATTCCGCTCGAAGTGCAACTTTGCTATGGGCAAAGGAATCTAATCGACAGAAGAAAAGGAGGGAGCGGGACGATGTTCTCGACCTTGTTTCTGGACGGAGCCACAATCATCCTTCTGGGCATGCTGGTTCTCTATCTTGCCCTCGTTGTGTTAACCCTGCGAACCGAGGGGGCTCATTACCACTTCAGATTCGATCCTCGCGATCCGGCTCGCTCAACCGGGCGGTTTCTGGTGTGGGTGGGCGTGCGCACCCTGTCTGGTACAATAACTGGCCTCAAAGGCGCATTCGACGCTCTTGAAGA
>JAJXZM010000192.1 GCA_021780055.1 Acidobacteriota bacterium | reverse complement strand
TCCCGCAAACCCGTCTGAATGTATGCTATGGAACTTAACAAGGGGTGTCAAGTGACCCCTATGACCCGCACGCTCTCGGCCCAAACGGGGCAGCGGGCTTTGCATATCCGCGCAGCATCAACCCCTGACAGCCTCGCCGTGCCCGCTGTGCCCTCAAATATCCCACACAGAGGTCACGGAGGCTTTGTGCCCTCCGGGCTGGGCTTATACCGGCCACAGAGAACACGGAGGAAGCCCTACACAAGGGAATACGCTCACGACGCCCCCAATGTTCTCTTTTCTTAATCGCAGACAATCGGAAAGAGCGACAGCGATCGGCGCTATAAAACAAAAGCTGCCGGCGGGAAGCATTCATCTTTCCGCCGGCAGCCGTCAGGAACCCGGTTTAAGGAAGCCTAGCTTATCTCATGAGAGTGCTCAACGCTCCCTTGTTGCTGGCCGCCTTCCTTCCCTGCCTTCTGCCGCTGCTCGCGCAACACGGCCTTGCGGGAAAGGCGGATCTTGTTGCCCTCAATCGAAATCACCTTCACCAGCAACTGGTCGCCTTCCTTCAGCTCATCGCGAATGTCGCGAATGCGATGCTCCGCAACCTCGCTGATGTGCAGCAGGCCATCGGTGCCGGGGAAGATTTCGACAAAGGCGCCGAAGTCCGCCAAGCGGACCACTTTGCCGAGGTAGGTCTTGTTCAGTTCCGCCTCCGCCATCATGTCCCTGATGATTTTCAGCGCCTTGCTGGCGGAAGATTCATCCACGGCCGCCACGTTCACCCGCCCGTCGTTTTCAACGTCAATCTTGGCGCCGGTCTGTTCCACGATACCGCGGATCACCTTGCCGCCGGGTCCGATCAGTTCGCCGATCTTGGCCGGGTTGATGTGGATGGTGTGGATATGCGGCGCGTAAGCCGAAATCTTGATGCGAGGCTCGGGCAGAGTGGCAGTCATCTTGTCCAGAATGTGCAGCCGCGCGGCTTTGGCCTGTGCGAGCGCCTCCGCCATGATCTGCGGCGTGATGCCGGTGACCTTGATGTCCATCTGGAGGGCGGTGATGCCATCCTTCGTGCCGGCCACCTTGAAATCCATGTCGCCGTAATGGTCTTCGGCGCCGGCAATGTCGGTAAGGATGGCGTATTTATCGCCTTCCTTCACTAATCCCATGGCGATCCCGGCCACGGGCGCCTTGATCGGCACGCCCGCGTCCATCAGGGACAGGCAGCCGCCGCAGACGCTTGCCATGGAAGACGAACCGTTGGATTCCAGGATGTCGGATACCACGCGCACGGTGTAAGGGAAAGTCGCTTCATCAGGAACCACGGCAGAGAGAGCCCGTTCGGCCAGAGCGCCGTGCCCGATTTCGCGCCGGCCCGGGCCGCGCAGGAATCCCACCTCGCCCACGCTGAAGGGTGGGAAGTTGTAGTGCAGCATGAACCGCTTGAAGGACTCGCCTTCCAGCACGTCCAGTCGCTGCTGGTCTTCTGCCGTGCCCAGCGTGGCCGTCACCAGCGCCTGCGTCTCGCCGCGCGTGAACAGCGCCGAGCCGTGGGTGCGTGGCAGCAGGCCCACTTCGCAGCTGATCGGGCGAACCTGGTCAAATGCGCGCCGGTCAGGCCGCTGGCGCTTCAGCAGCGTGTCCTCGCGGAAGATGCGCTCTTCCAGGCGGCCGAAAGCTTCGCCCGCCTTTTTGCGCGTGTCTTCATCGGCTTCCGGATAGCTCGTCAAGAGCGCTTCCTTGAGCCCGGAAATCTTCTTCTGGCTTTCCAGCTTGGGATACTTGGAAGTATCCATGGCCTCGCGAAGGTTCGCCTCCACTTTCTCGCGGACTTCGTTCTCGATGGCCTTATCGAACGCAGGAGCGACAAACTCCCGCTTCTTGAGCCCCAGTTTCTTGAACAGCTCCTTTTCAATCGCGATGATCTTCTTGATTTCCCCGTGCGCGTACTGGATGGCGTCATTGATGGTTTCTTCGGAAACCTCCGTGGCGCCGGCTTCCACCATCACGATGGCGTCTTCGCTGCCCGCCACCACCATGTTCAGCAGGCTGGTCTTGACTTCGTTGTAAGTTGGATAGGTGACCAGGTGGCCGTCCACCAGGCCCACACGGACCGCCGCCACCGGCGTCGGAAACGGAATGTCGGAAAGGTAAAGCGCCGCCGCGCCCGCCACCAGTCCGATGACGTCCGGATTGTTGTCGGAGTCCGCCGAAAGCACCATGGCGATCACCTGGGTTTCGTCTTTGAACCCCTCGGGAAACATGGGCCGCACCGGCCGGTCGATCAGCCGGCTGCTGAGAATTTCCTTTTCCGTCGGGCGCCCTTCACGCTTGAAAAATCCGCCGGGAATCTTTCCGGCCGCATAAGTATACTCACGATAATCCACGGTCAGCGGGAAGAAATCGATTCCTTCTCGCGGTTTGGTTGAACACGCCGTTGCCAGCACGACCGTATCGCCGTAACGCACAAAGGCCGAGCCGTCTGCTTGCTTGGCGACCTTGCCGACCTCAATTGATAGTGTGCTTCCTCCCAGTGGAATGCTGACTTGCTCCATTTATTTTATCCTCCGAATCTCGCTGGCTTGATTGCCCCCCTCCACTTTGCTCTCGACGAGCACTCCGGGTTCACCTCCGGTTGCCAGCCATTCGCGGCAGGGACTTCAGATAGCCTTTGTTTTCTCATGTACGGGAGTGTGGACCGAGGTGGGTGCTTCAAAACAACCATGGACCCTGATACGCGGCAGGCCCCTATTAAGCAAAAAGCGACCCGTGGCACTCCGGCCGGGGGTCGCTCAGTCCTGTAGGGGCAGTTTGACCCAGTTCCTTTTCGCTTTCCGCCACAACCGCTTTATTTGCGGATCCCCAACCGATCAATCACCTGCTTGTAGCGATCGGCATTGTGCCGTCGCAGGTACTCAAGCAGACGCTTCCGTTTGCTGACCATCGTCAGCAGGCCCCGTCGCGAAGCATGATCTTTCCGATGAACGCGAAAATGCTCAGTCAGGTAAGAGATGCGCTCTGTCAGGACTGCAATCTGCACCTCTGGCGAAC
>JAJXZM010000273.1 GCA_021780055.1 Acidobacteriota bacterium | reverse complement strand
CTGGCCGAAGGCGACACCTACATGAAGGTGCCGAGCGACGAAACCTATCCCTTGCTAGCTATCAACTATCTCAAGCTCGACAAGGTTCCGGCCTGGAATCAGAGCTGGGCTCCGATTGTCGAAGGCATCCGAGCCGGCAACTTCTTCGGCACCACGGGTGAGATCCTCTTCCACAAGTGGGGCATCGAAGGCTCCGGCGCCAAAAGCGTCTACACCGCAAGCATCGAATACACCTTCCCGCTCGAATTCGCCGAACTGGTCTGGAGCGATGGCGCGAAGGTTGATCGCAAAATGATTCGTCTTACCGGTACAGTGCCCTTTGGCACAAAGGCATTCCGCATCCCCTTCGACGCAACAGGCAAGAAGTGGGTGCGTTTCGATGTCTGGGACTCGGCAGGCAATGGCGCCTGGCTGCAACCGGTGGCAGTCAAATGAAATGCATGGAACCGGTAGCCAGCGGACTGCCCTCAATCCACTGGCCGCCGGCTCCTGCCCGTCTTTCAATACTTTGATTTGATCGTGTATGTCACGCCCATCGTGAACTGAAACGAATTCGGTTTGGTTGGCGGAACTGCCGCGTTTCCGGTGAACGGTGCGTCGTTCAGATAACTATCGAGCGTACCCACCGAGAAGCTGAAGTTCTTGTATGCCGGAAACGTAAACAGATTTGTCTCTGTCGCCGAGTACGCGCTGGGCTGATTGTATGCAGGAATGAAGGAAAGCCCCTGCGTATAGGTGAACAGCTTGAGGCGCAAAACGTAGTCGGCCTCATACGTCGAGCCAATCAGATTCTGATCCCCACTGCCTGCGCCCGCCATAAACTGCTGCTTCTCGTACTGCACCGTGCCCTTCAGGTCAAACTCCTGTTTCGAGGTCTTCAGCACCGTCCATCCAAACCCGCCGCCGTAGATCTGTTGCAATTGCAACTGCTGGGCATAGTTGTGGTCGAAGGTCGTCATCCCCAGCACGTAGAAGCGCGGAGAGAAAAACTCGTCGCGCTCTGCGCCAACGTGCATGATCGACGATTTGGTCACGATCGCCGGCACCTGAATCGATCCCGTTGCAGGAGGCGTCGCCGGATAGGAGTAAGCCGGCTGCGTGATCTTGCCGTACGACTCGTTGAAGCCGAAGATCGTCTTGTTCCTCGGCGCAAGCCAGTTGACCGTCGGCACGGCCCGCACCAGGTTCACCGCGCCGGTAAAGGTGTACTGGTTCTGCGTTGCCGATACCAGCGTCGCTCCCGCCGTCGCCGTGCCATTCCATCCTGCAAAGATGCCGGGCTCCTGATTGATCTGTTTATCGAGCACGGAACTCGCCATGATGTACTGCGCCTTCGCTACCGGAATGGGCGCGAGCGGAGGAGCGCTTTCCGTGTGAACGGTGAGCGCCTCGTTCGCAACGTCGAATCTCCCCACCGGAAATTGCACACGGTGCCTTTTGCCGCGCACGGCGACCGTCTGGCTCAGGACGCCGAACTTGCCCGTCACGTGCAGTTCCTTGATTTTGTTCCAGCCGAGAGTAATGTCGCCCAGCGGATCGCTATGGAATGTCACCGTACCGGCGGTCTCGCTCACGAACTTGCCGTGCAGAGTGTCGCCGTTGCTGAGCACCAAAACGTCGGGCGACGGATTGGCCGCCGCCGGTTTGCTCTGCGCGGCACAAACCCGCGCCACGCCAAGCGCGGCAACCGGCAGTGTGACGCATACAACTCGAAAAAGCAGAGAGGCAAAAATGCGTGGAGAGAAATTCCGCATGGGGAATGCCGCCTTTCTCAAAATGTGCAGCACCGGCAAAGCTTTCCGGCGCCGGGGGTACTAGATATTGTAATTGTCGCGGCCGGCCTCAATGATTCCCCAGCTCCTTCGCGGCATGTTTTACGGCCAGGGCAAACGCATTTGGATAGGAGTCCTGCTTTCCTTGCATTCCGACTCCACTCATCGAGCAATGTCATCCCGAACGGAGTGATCTGCGGTTGTCTTTCGTCCCTTGCGTCGTCGTCGGGTGAAATCAGCCAGCCAAACCCAAGGTCTGCTTGAGAAATAGACCCGAAAAGCAACCGCGGATTCTTCGTCGCCGCGCTCCTCGGAATGACAGCGCAAAGAGCATGGTTCGTAAAGCGTCCAGCGAATTGGAATGCGTTTGCCCTGGCTTTACGGCCCATTTGTACCACAACCGGCCGGCTGTTGGCGTAGACCGGTTCACAGATTCCCGACCATTCCACGGATCTGGCGATGTCCAGGGCAGTTTCCTACGCCCAATGGTTTCTGGAGCCCTACTGCATCGGTCTCAAGCTGTGCTCGCTGCGCAACAGCAAGCGGTTGACTCTCTCCCGGCTCGCCCTTGAAACCAGCCTTTCCACGGCGCTGCTTTCCAAGCTCGAAACCGATCGCATGATTCCCACGCTGCCGGCGCTGGCTGCCATCGCGCGCTTCTATGGCGTCGGCATGGACTACTTCTGCAGCGAGCCCGCGCACCACCGGCTCTCCGTCACGCGCAAAGCGCTGACCCGCCCCAGACAATCGCCGCGCCCAATCCCTTCACCGTGTCCGAGTGGTTCCGAGGGGAAATTCCGCTTTGTCGCGCACAGGGCCAGTCTGTACTATGGTGAGGAACTCCAAGGACAAATTACGATGCGACCCAACGCCAAGTTGATTAAGACGACCCTGACCGGAGCCCTGGGGGGCCTGATCTTCGGATTCGATATTGCGGTTGTTTCCGGAATCATCGACTTGGTGGTGCAGCACTTTGGACTGAGTGGCTTTGGCAAGGGCCTCACGGTGGCTGTGGGGCCTGTCGGCACCGTCATCGGCTGCTTTGCCGGCGGCGTCCTCGGGCAGAGGTTGGGTTCGCGGTTGGCGCTGCGTTACGCCGCCGCTGCTTATTGTCTTGCCGCGGCGGGCACCGCGTTTGCCGCCGGCTGGTCCATGCTTTTGGCCATGCGCTTCCTGAGCGGATTAGGACTTGGCGCTGCGTCGGTGCTGGGCCCCGTCTATATCACCGAACTGGCGCCTGCGCAGTGGCGCGGACGGCTGGTGGGCTCGTTCCAGAT
>JAJXZM010000457.1 GCA_021780055.1 Acidobacteriota bacterium | reverse complement strand
CCGGAAATTTGCGGCAACGCCACGGAGATGGTGGCGCGATCAAGATAATTGATGAGCGCGGCGGCGAAAAGCAGAATGATCAGCACCCAGCGCCGGCGGCTGGAAATGCGGGCAGCCTGCCAGGCTACCGGAGTGGGCGCGGGCGTTGCTTGCGGCTCAAGACTTTTCGGCATAATGATGACACGACGAGCCTCGGGAAAAATACCACAGGTTGGCGTTGAGTCCGGCAACAATCTTCGATGGCGTTTCCGGCAATCGTGCGAAATAGGCTATACTCGTAAATTCATTTATGGGGCACCGACAAGAACAATTTCTCAGGCTGATCGCACGCGCGTGCGCGGGGTTGGCCGTCTTGTTGATCGTGGGGCCGCTTGCGCTGCAGGCACAGACCGACGAGATTCAGGTCTACGACGCTTCGATTGCGCCGCAGGGGATTTACAATGTGACGCTGCACAGCAACTATACGCCGATCGGGCGAAAGAATCCTGATTTCCCCGGAGGAATCATTCCCGACGATTCGGTTAACGGCGGAGTGGAATGGGCCTATGGCGTCCGGCCGTGGTTCGAGCAGGGACTTTATTTGCCTGTATTTACGGCCTATTCGAAGGGCCGTGGCGGGTCGATTGACGGCTTTAAGATCCGCGAATTGTTCGTCAGACCGCACGCCGACCAGCACAAGTACTTCTACGGGATCAACTTTGAGTTTAGTGTCAACTACTCGTATTGGGAGTCGCACACCGTTTCCTCTGAAGTGCGTGGAATTTTGGGCACGCACTTGAACAAGTGGGACCTGATTTACAATCCGATTTTCGATACGGACTACACCGGCGGGCTTGGTGGTTTGGAGTTCGTTCCCGCGGGACGAATTGCCTACAATTTCAATCACCGATGGGCCGCTGCCGCCGAGGAGTATTCAGATGACGGTCCGCTCCGCGGCTTTTACGCCACGAACAAGCAATTCCACGAGGTCTGGGCGGTGATGGACCACTACAGCAAGATTGTGGACATCGAAGCGGGCGTGGGGGTTGGTGTTACGGGCGGGGCCGACAAATTGACCTTCAAGCTGATGTTTTCACGCGACCTCAATTAAGAGGTTGCGTGCAGATCTTCAGCCCTCAGCTTTTATCACCCGGCTACATTGTAAATTCCCTGTCAAATTGCTTTCAGTCTTATGCGCGCCAAGCCTTGGTTTGCGTCTAACGGTACTTAAGCCGTTTTGGTCAATCGGGTTCCCGGGGAGTTTTGCTTGTCGCGTTTGCGAAGATTGCTCTTTTTCCGCTTTGTTATTCTGGGTGCATTGACAGGTCTTGCGGTGGGCGCGTGGGAAGCGCGCCTGCTTTATTTTGTGCCATCCGTCCAGCAGTTCCTTATTGTCGATTCCACATACGTTATCTGGTTTCTGGCCCCGCTGGTTGACATGCTCTTGTTTGGAGCGATCGGGGCTGGGCTGGGATTGATAGCGGGACTGGGGAAAAATTCCACTGCCCGTCGAGGAATGGTCCTGGCGGCTGTGCTGGCCGGTTGCGTGGGCGCGCACGTGGCATGGGCAAAACACTTTGTGCACACGCATGCGGTCAACTTCAACGTTTACGGCCGATTGAAGGACGTTCTTTTTCCGTTGGAAAGGTTCGCGGTTGTGTTTGCCTTGGTTTTGCTGCTCACCATTCTGGGACGCAAATGGATCCAGACCGGGTGGGACGCCACCGCCCGCCTGCCACTTCGCGCGTTGGGCAAGGCAATCGCCGCCATATTTGTCCTGCTGGCAGCCGGAGTCGCCTTCTACGCAGAGGCGCCACGCCTGGGAGTCGCCCGCGTGTTTGCCCATGGAGCCGGCTCGGAGCAGCAGCCCAACATTGTTCTGATCACCATGGATACTGTGCGTGCCGATCACCTTTCGGCCTACGGCTATGGGCAGGACACAACGCCCAACCTTGCGCGCCTGGCCGAGAAGGGCGTGCTGTTTGAGAATGCGGTTTCCGCAGCGCCCTGGACGTTACCGTCTCTCTCCGCCATTTATACGGGGCTGCTCCCGCACCAGAGTGGTGCAAATGCCTTCCGGCCGCTTAACCCGCGGTGGAAAACCATTGAAAGCGTGCTGGGTCATTACGGTTACGCCACCGCAGGATTCAACGCCAACTACTACTACGGCGAATCGGGCTGGGGCCTGGGAAGCGGTTTTGAAAAGTACGATGATGACCGAACGACGCTGGCATACAATCTGTCCCGGACCTTGCTGGGGCGCGTTGCCATTCAGCCTGTTTATCAGAACCTGGTACGTTATGACGCGTTTTACCGGCGCGACGCTGCAGCCCTGAACGGCAGCGTGCTCGACTGGCTGCGGCACAGGCCGACGGGGCCCTTCTACGTTTACATCAACTATTTTGATGTGCACAGCCCTTACGTACCGCCAGCTCCTTACAACCACAGGTTTGGCACGCTTCCGGAAAGCGTTGTGCGCCGCTGGGGCGCGGAGGGCGGGTTCCGGCCGAAGCGGCCGCTGCCTGCCACCGACCGCAAGGCGCTCATCAATGGCTACGACAATAGCCTCGCTTATCTTGACGCGCAGATCGGCCGGCTGGTACGGAAAATCGAGTCTTCGCCCGGGGGAAAGAACACGGTATTTGTGATTACCGCCGACCACGGCGAAGCCTTCGGTGAGCACGGCGCCTACCAGCACGGCAACGATCTCCATTGGGAAGAGATCCACGTGCCGCTGATCGTCTACGGGGCCGGCATCCCGGCTGGACAAAGGATTACACCGCCGGTGGCAACTCGCAAATTATTTCCGACGGTCATCGACCTTGCGTTGGGCAATCGCGTCCCCATGCACGCCTACAGCCTGGCGCGCTTCTGGCAGGCGGACCCGCCGCAGAAGACCGCTCCAGTTGTTGTGTCGGAGCTCAGTGAAAGCCTTTCTCACGGGGGCGAGGCCGGCATCAGCCTCACCACTGCCCGGTGGCACTACATCCTGACAACGCGGGGCAAGCACTACCTTTACAGCCGGGCGGACGATCCCGGGGAACTGGACAATTTGAGTTCAACTCCCCAGGATCAGCCCATCGTGGCCGGCCTGGATGCCTGGCTGCGCGAAATTGAGTCCAAATCCGCCGAGCCATGGGCTGGACCTGAATATCTGGTTGCCCTTGTCGGGGGCAGCCCACCCGCAGAGGGCGTAAAGATTCGAATGCCAAGGAGGTACACCCTCCGAAACGAGCCGACTGGCGCTGCGCAGTCCTATTTCTATCATTCCGAAACATCGAAATCGGGCAGTCCCTCACAACCAGAAAGAGAACTGCTGGAAACGCTGCCGTATCAATAGGTTTTTTGCAAGGATTGCGAAGCGGCTCCGGCATCCCGAATGAGCGTTTTGCCCACATTCCCTAAAGCGGCTGTTGACCTCGCACGGCGACGGCACGCGGCAAGACTTCTACTTGGGTGAGCCCTGCATCGTGAAACCATTTCTCGACTTCTGTAAACGTATGTTTCCACTGGTATCGAGGCGAGTACCAATCGAACGTGTCGAGAACCCGCCACTCGGGGTCGGGGTGCATGGCGACCTTGGTTACCAGCCGCAGCGGGTAGAAAATCGGCAACCGATATAGGTAATACAGAGGAACTGCAATGTGGCAGAGCGCGTAAAGCCAGCGAGTGGGAAGGCGCGTGGTGACGGCACGCTGCATCCGGTTGGAAGCCTCCATCACCCAGTCAATCGTCTTTGCCACCCGGCGTACGGCCGGCTGGCGCGAGGGTGGAATTGTGAAGTTGGAATCGACGGCCAGGACCTCATTCACCCGTTCCGGAAACCGTTCAAAAATGTCGGACAGCCGCCGGAGGGCATAAACCCAGATGGCTATTTCGCCACCCGGCTTGAGCAGCGGGAGCAACCCTTTGAAGGCAGCGTGGGTGTCTGGGGTGTGGTGAAGGACCCCGATGCTGTAAATAAAATCAAACGCCCGGGCGCGAAACGGCGGGTGCATCAGGTTCCCCTGCACGAAATGGCAATTGGGAAGATGACCAAGATTTTCGTGGGCCACCTCGATGGCCTGGCTCAGGTCTATACCGATGACCTGCGCGCCTGCTCGCGCGAGCAGGTCCATGTAGCGGCCAGCTCCGCATCCTGCTTCAAGCACCAACTTCCCTGCGAAATCAGCCGGGCTGCGGCCTGTTGAAGTGGTGAAGGTCGAGAGCGAACCTTTGCACGAGTCGGTATCGAATTGCGTGCGCCGCCATTGACGCCACTCAAAACTGAATGACTGCGCATAGGCGGCGTCCATCACAAACCGCGGAATGCCGTCGCAGATGGGGTATTCCTTGCCGCAATTACGGCAGCGAAGAAAGCCTTGATGGATGCGATCACCCGTTGTTGAAGTTGCGCGCAGATCGAGTTCCGCGCGGCACTGAGGGCAGGCAAGAAGATTGAGTAGTGCGGCGCGCATTGGGCAGTCACTCCTCGCGGGAAACCTTGAAAACCCTCGTTTCGTGGGGGAGCTTCAAAGTCCCGACAAGGTCGCTCAGGTGCGTTCGCTTGCGGCGGCAGTATTCGCGGATGCCGTCGGCGACGCGCAAGGCGGTTTCAGGCGCGTAGAAATTGGCGGTACCGATCTGAATAGCTCGCGCGCCGGCGATGATGAATTCCAGCGCGTCCTCGGCGGTGGCAATTCCTCCGATGCCGATGATGGGAATCTTTACCGCGCGAAATGTCTGATGCACCATGCGCACCGCCAATGGCTTGATGGCCGGGCCCGACAAGCCTCCGGTGACGTTTGAAATGCGCGGTGTGCGGGTTTCAACGTCAATGGCCATTCCGACAAAGGTGTTGACCAGTGAGAGCGCGTCGGCGCCTGCGCCCTCGGCTGCGCGCGCAAGCTCGGTGATGTCCGTAACGTTCGGCGAAAGCTTCACGATCAGCGGATAGCGCGCGGCCTTCTTGCTGGCCGCAACCACTTCCGCCGTCAGGCGAGGATCGTTTCCGTAAACCATGCCGCCGCAGCGCGTGTTGGGGCAACTGATGTTCAGTTCGTAGCCGTGGATGCCTTCGCCCTCGTTCAGGATTTCAATGGCGCGGACGTAGTCTTCAGTTGAGTAACCGAAAACATTTACGATGCAGCGTGTGCGCAGCGTGCGGAGGAAGGGAAGCTTTTCCTTCAAAAACCTCTCGGCGCCCACGTTCTGCAGGCCGATGGCGTTCAGCATCCCCGCCTCGGTCTCATAAATACGCGGCGACGGATTGCCCTCCATCGGATCGGCTGAAATGCCTTTCACGCAAATCCCGCCGAGCTGGTTCAGGTCGATCAGTTGGGCAAATTCCTGGCCGTAGCCGAAGGTGCCGCTGGCCGTCAGCACCGGATTCTCAAAATGAATCCCGGCCACGTCGATGTCGATGCGGGGTGAAAACTGCTCGTCACTGCCTGCCGATGGCATGCTCTGGCTCCGTTGAGGGTAAGATTGGTCGGTCATTTGATTAAGTTTTGGGAATTTCTTCCCGCTCCCAGATCACGCGCTCGGCGCGGAACACCGGTCCCTCAGTGCAGACTCGTTCGTAAGCCGCGTGGCCGGTGCCTTCCACACGAATCGAACATCCCAGGCACACGCCAAGCCCGCATCCCATGCGGTTTTCCATCGAAACCAGGCACGGCTGGCCGTAACGCGAAGCCAGGTGAACCGTGGCGCGAAGCATCGCCCAGGGGCCGCAGGCCATCAGCAGGAATTTCCCTTGCGGGCGGCCGGCTAGATATTTTTGAAGCGGCGCGGTCACGAATCCCCGGTGTCCTTTTGAGCCGTTTTCGGTGGCCAGGACGATTTCCTCGACGTAATTCTCAAAATCTTCCGTGCCTACCAGATCGTCGGCGGCGCGGCCGCCGAAAAAGAGCCGCTGGCGAATGCCGGCTTTGGCAATCTGGCGCGCGGGAAGCAGCAGCGCCGCGATGCCAATGCCGCCGGCCACGTGGAGCACTTCATTTGCAGCCTGCGCGACGGGCAGGTACTCTTCTTCAAAAAAGCCGTGGCCCAGCGGCGCCAGCAGTTCCACCCGGTCGCCGGGTTTCAGCAGGGACATCAGGCGCGTTCCGCGCCCGACGACCTTGTAGAGAAGTTGAATGATTTCAGGAGGCGTTCCGTTTGCGGCCGCATGGCCTGCAGATGCGCGGGGTTTGACGTCAAAAATGCTCATGGGGCGGCGCAACAGCACGTCCGAGTGATCGAGCAGGCGCACCATGGCGAACTGCCCGGGACGGGTGGCCTGGGCCTGGCGCGGTGTATACAGCTCCAGAAGGAAATGGCCGCCGGTCAACGGCCGGTTCGCCATAACATCCACAATGTCGTTTTGCATCCCAACCATTCTAGCAGAACCGATGACGTGTCAGAATGCGATGCGAGGCTGGTTACGGCCTGCCAGGTGGCATTTTAAAGGAGACTTTTCATTGCGGCGACTTTTCAGGCTAGAATCGAGAGCAGGGAACCTGCCATGAGCTTATTTTTGCAAGGGATGTTGATCCTGGCCCTGATTGCGGCCAACGCCTTCTTTGTGGCGGCGGAGTACGCCCTGCTGAGCGTGCGTCGCAGCCGGTTGCAACAACTGGTGCGGACGGGCAATTCGCGCGCGGCGCTGGTGCAGAAACTGCTGGCGTATCCGAGCCGCCTCTTCTCCGGACTTCAACTGGGCGTGACTGCTGCGAGCTTGCTGCTTGGCTGGCTGGGCGAGTCCTTGCTGGCGGAAGACATCCGCGCGTTGCTGGAAGGACGTGTGGAACACTTTGCCGGCCCGCTGGCGCATGGGATTGCCACCTTGGTGGCGTTCCTGCTGATCACCGGGCTGCTGATGGTGCTGGGGGAGCTGGCGCCGAAAAACATTGGCTATGAGCGGGCCGAGAGGGTGGCGTTGATCTTTGGACTGCCGCTTACTTTTTACATGCGCGCGGTGCGCGGGCCCGTGGCGGTGATGGACCGCGTGGCCACGGCGGTTACTCGCGTGGTGGGCGTTACCGCGTCGGCGGGCTACGCCGAGATGCACAGCCTGGAGGAAGTGGAACTGATCGTTACCGGAGTGCGCAAGCGCGGGCTGCTGGGTCCGGAGCAGGAGGAGATGATCCATAGCATCTTCGATCTTCACCGCGTGCTGGTACGGGAGATCATGGTGCCGCGCAACCAGATTACCTCACTGCCCTTTAGCAAGGACCTCCATTTTCTTCTCGACAGCATCGTCCGTGACCAGCATTCGCGCGTCCCCGTTTATGAGGGCTCGCCCGACCACATCATCGGAATTCTATACGCGCGCGACCTGCTGGGAGTTGCGTTTGAACGCCTGAGCCATCACATTCCGCTCGACCAGCCGATGGATCTGATGTCGCTGCTGCATCCGCCGATGATTGTTCCGGAGACCATGCCGCTGATCAAGCTGCTGGACGAGGCGCGCAAGCGTCATGCGCACCTGGCGCTGGTCGTGGATGAGTTCGGCACCTTTGTGGGGCTCGTCACCGTCGAAGACGTAGTTGAGCAGATTGTGGGTGAGATTCAGGACGAATATGACCGCGAGGAGGCGACAATCAAGAAGCTGGGCGAGGACGTGCTGGTGATGGATGCAGCGCTCAGCCTGCGCGAGCTTGCGGACGATTACGACATCGTGCTGCCGCGCGGCGAAGGCTACGAAACGCTGGCGGGTTTTGTGCTCGACTGTCTGGGCAAAATTCCCAAGGGCGGCGAGAGTTTTGAATATGACGGCCGGGTCTATACCGTTGTGGACATGGACGGGCTGCGCGTTTCGAAAGTTAAGATCGAAAAACTGGGCACTCGTGGCGACCGACCCAAGGTCGCACCCGTGCGGCCCAAGGGCAGTTCGGCGTAAGCTTTTGGGTCTCTATCAGGCGGCGCGCAGCGTCAGTTCCACTTCTGCTCCGCGGTTAACGTTCAACGCCCTGGCGGCAGAACCGCGGTTGGTGCAAATTTCGATAAACCCTGAGCTGCCGACCACGGCGAAGAGTTCTGACGGGTCGCCCGCCGCAAACGAGTCGTGAATCCGAGTGATCTCATGCCCGTTGATCCGGATGCGAAAGGCGTGCGACTCCTGGCCGAAGATCTGTGGAACGTCGCCGGGGCCGATGTTGGTAATCACATTCCCGAACTTATCCACCTTGATGGCAAGACCCTTGAGCAGTGTGCCGCTCTCCCACTTGGGCCGGACGGACGTGAACCTGGCATAGTCGGTGATGACTTCGCCGAATTTTTTCCCTTCCATGCCCCGGCTTAGCCATGCGGCCACCGGCGCAAAAATGTCGCGGCCGTGGAACGTGTTACTGACCGGCTTGCGGAAGAAATGGTCGGAGGTCACATGGCGGACCTCGACGCTTTCCTCACGTTCGTAAACCATAGAGAGCACGCCATTGTCGGGCGCCACAAACCTGTGGTTTTTCGACTGAACAATAATGGGCCGGCGCTCGGAGCCAACCCCCGGATCTACTACGGCCAGATGAATGGTCCCCGGCGGGAAAACATGATAGCTCTGCGACAGGCTGTAGGCGCCGTCGAAGATGTCGTACGATTTCACCTGATGGTGGATGTCAACGATTGTGACGTCGGGATTGATGTTGAGAATCACCCCTTTCATGACTCCCACAAAGTGGTCGTCTTCGCCAAAATCCGTGGTGATGGTGATGATCGGTTTTGCTTCCAAGGCGCCCTCGCGATCAAGAGATATGAAAGACAAAAGTAAATTGCAACCTAACTAAAAGGTTATCGGCTGTCAAGGGGATCAAATGAATAGGAAGAGGAGTCCCGCGCAGTTCTGCTCGCAGACGAGGCTGTAACGCAGGCTTGCAGGCTGATATGCAGCGCAGGAGCAATGCTTGATTATTTCTGAAACATCCTGCGGTATTCGGCGAGCGAAAGCGGCGGACGAGATGCCGTGGCGACGTTTTCTTCCACGTGCTTGCGGCTGCTCATACCCACCAGTGCACAGGTTATTCCCGGCGTAGAGCGAACGAACTGGATGGCTCGCTGGGCGTCTGTTGCCAGGCCAGGGATCCACTGCTCGAAGCCGGCCGGCAATCCCCTGGCAAGGTGGCTCTGCAGCAGGCTGGCGCTTGAGAAGACGGCTAGACCGTGTTCGCGCGCGACGTGCAGCAGCGGCACGGCGCGGCCATTCGACATCTGTGTACTCGCGGCCAGTGCTTCCGGCATGGCAATGTTGAACGGAAGCTGGATGGCGCCAAAATGGTGGTTTTGCCCCCCTACCTCTCGCGCCACGTTGAGAATCTCCTCCAGAGAAATCGCTTCGTTTGAATCCGCCTTCACACGAAAGCCGTTCCAGGTGGCCGCACCGTACAATCGGATCTTGCCATCGGCCACCGCCTGCTCGAGAACGCCGACAGCCAGCCGCAGTCGTCGCAGAAACTCGTCATGCGAAACTTCGCGCAACTGTGTTTCAGGATTGTGCAGATAATAGATATCGATCGAGCCGGCGCCGAGGTTGCCGCGGCTGACATCAATCTGGTTTTCGAGGTAACGCGGCGCCAGCGTGTGACAGCCGGCCACAATTTCTTCCGGTTGCACCAGGCCCGTCCGGATCAGCTTCTCCTGAAAATAAGCCGAAGGGTCGGCTGGCGGTTCGCCGTCGTAGCTGAGGAACCCGCCTTTGGTGGCGAGAATGATTTCATCGCGCCGTGCCGTGCCGGATGAAATCAGTTCTGCGACCGACCTTCCAATGGCGCGCTCGCTGTGCATGTGGCGGTAATTGACGGCCGTGTCGAAGACGTTGAGGCCTGAGCGGGCCGCAAATACGGCGGCTTCGGTGTAAGCGTTATCGACCTCTTCGGTGGGATCGCCGAGATACGTGCCGAGGCCGATGGAACTGATCCAGAGGTCCCGCGACTGGCGGAAATGCGCGGGCAACCGGTCAGCGAATCGCAGCCGGTAGCGCGTGGTCCCTTCCAGAGTTGCATGGCCGTCAATCAACATGAGTGGCTGCGTCGAGAAGAAGAATTCGTTTCTACTGGGTCCTGTTACTACGGTGAAACCGCATGAGCCGGTCCGGCCTTACTTGGCGCGAAGCAGCAGCACCGGAACTCTGATGCGGTGCTGCACCTTCGGCGCGGTTGTCCCCAGGAACAGGTCTTTGACGAAACGGTGCCCGTGGGTGCTCATGGCAACCAGGTCGCATCCCTCCTGCTGGACCCACTTGACGATTTCATCCGCCGGGTCGCCGTAAGCGAGCGCCGCCTCGGCCGGAATACCCTCCGCCTGGAACTCGGCCCGGACTTTTTCCAGATAAGCCTTGTCTTCGTTAACCTCGGGGCTCACGGCATCTGGACCATACATGCGCGCGGCCCATCCGTCGGCAACGTGCAGCAGGGCCACGTGGCTGTGCATGATTTTCGCCAGGGCCTTGATGTGCTCGATGATGGCCCGGTCGCTGGGGGTCGTGTCCAGCGTCACCAGTATCTTGTTATACATAAGATTCTTCCGCTGGGGCCCTTGCTCCTGCGTGCGCCTCAGTGGCCCACAATCACCATCCAGGCGCTGCGGAAAGCGTCCGGCAAGCCGTAAAGGTCCATTAAGGTGATGACCACGGCGCTGGTCCAGCCGGCGGCCATCAGGAACCACCCATTCCGCCACTTGCCCATGCGCCTGCGCGAACTTGTGAAGTGTAACAGAGGAAACATGGCGAAAGGAAGCTGCAAAGCCAGCACCACCTGGCTGAGAACCAGCAGGTCGGTGACGCTGCTGTTGCCGCGTATGCCGATGATCAGAATCGCCGGGATAATGGCCAGCGAGCGCGTAATAAGCCGCCGCAGCCAGGGGCGTATCCTCCAGTGCATGAAGCCTTCCATTACCACCTGCCCGGCCAGCGTGCCCGTGATGGTACTGCTCTGTCCGCTGGCCAGCAACGCCACCGCGAACAGTGTGCTGGCCAGGGCCGTTCCGAGCAGCGGAGCCAGCGTGAGATACGCGACGCGGATCCAGTCCGTGTCCGCGGTGAATTTGATCAAACCTCCGCCCGGAACTATCACGCTGGTCTTGCCGTAAAAGACCAGGGCTGCCAGCACCAGGATGGCAGCATTCAAAAAGAAAGCAATGGTCAGCGCGACCGATGCGTCAATCGTATTGAACTTAATCCCCCTGCGTATGGAGCGGTCGTCTTTTTGGAGCTTGCGGCTTTGGACCAGCGCCGAATGCAGATAGAGATTGTGGGGCATCACCGTAGCACCGATAATCCCGATGGCCAGCACGACCATGCCGCTCTGGCCGAGCCCCGGCCGGAAGAGCGCGCTTCCCATTTCAATAAAGCTGGGGCGCGTCTGGGGCAGTACAAAAATCTCGATGAAATAGCAGGCCCCCATCGTAGCCACGAGCAGCAGAATGACCGCCTCAATGGTCCGCATCCCGAACCGCTGCAAGCCCAGCAGGAGCAGAACGTCGCAACCCGTGATGATGACCGCCCAGAGCAACGGAATGCGAAAAAGGAGATTGAGCGCCACGGCGCTGCCCAGTACCTCCGCCAGGTCGCAGGCGGCGATAGCGAGTTCGCAGAACAACCAGTTGGGTACGCGGGTCCAGCGCGGGTACCAGTCGCGGCAGCACTGCGCCAGGTCCATTCCCGTAACCACACCCAGGCGGGCCGAGATCACCTGCATAAAGATGGCCATGAGGCTGGCCAGAGCAACCACCCACAGCAGGCCATACTTGAAATCCGCTCCTGCTGCGAGATCCGTGCCCCAATTGCCGGGATCCATGTAACCCACGCTGACCAGAATCGCGGGCCCGACAAAGGCCCACCAGTGCCGCCAGAAACCCGCCTCGTGCGACGGCACGTCCACCGTACTGTGTAGTCCTTCAAGCGAACGGGTCCGGCCGGAGTGCGACGCGCCCGTTTCGTTGGCGGGTTCGCCGGGGCGGATGGATTCACCTGCTGCGGGTTCAGTCTTGTCCTGCGAATGGTCCATATGAGGGCTGGCTCTGGGCAAATATTTACTGCAGATTCATAGTGCGAGTAAACTATAGTTAATACAACCACCGGGCGCATGTCAACCGG